>NZ_CP024639.1:224900-258917 GCF_009728735.1 Pantoea phytobeneficialis | reverse complement strand
ACGACTTCTCCGCCTGAGGTCACGGCGGTCAGTGAGCCGTCTTCATATTGCCTGCGCCACTTGAAGATCTGATTAGCATTGATACCGTGCAGTCGTGCGACGTGAGACACGGTCATGCCCGGTTCCATAGTCTGCTGAATAATGGCAATTTTTTCCTGCGGAGTACGACGCCGACGTCGCTCAGGTCCTGATAACACTTCAACCATCTTATTATTCTGACTGGTGTTAAACATAGTTCCAAGACTACCTCTTATTTTAAGAGAGGCGAAGTGTCTGGTGATCTAAGGGGCTAATCTATCAGAGAAGTAAAAAATCATGACGGAAACTTATTGTGTGATGTCTATACATATCGGGTTATATACAAACTTCCGTCTCGAACAAGTGTCGTGTCCTGTCTATACGTGTGGTTTTTATTTCATTTTATCTGTCATAATCTTTACATTTTATACCTGCTGCGTTTTACCGAGACATTTATTACATGGAGATGTAATTTTTGAGCACTGAATCAATAACTGAAAAAACAGGTCATCTGGCCTGGTGCGGGCTAATTGCTCTACAGTTGGCCAGGTGTGACGGTCTGATAAGATCATAATCACAAGAAAATATTTTCCTCACACGCTGGCTTGCTACTGCATTGAAGCAGCATCGCTTCCCGCGTGAGCTGGCAACAGATATTCAGTGGTTGCTTAAGCAGGGCAGGTTACTCGGAACAAGAGCAAGATTACGGCATAAACTCGATTATCTCTGGCGTTCATGCAGCGGTGGGCTGGCAAAACAGCACGATTTGTTTCGTCTAACCTGTGCCATCGAAACGGCCAAAGAAATGCAGTGGGTCTATCGATTACTCAGCGATAAAGAGTGGACAGGTCGCCACGCTGTCATAATGAATCCAGCCGTCAATGGTATCTATCTCTCCCGCACGGTTCTTGATGTCGCATTCAATGATGAAGGAATGCAGATTGCCCCTCTGACGGCAAAACTCACCGGAAACATTCCTGCTCTGGAGAAACTGCTTAATCGTTGTCACTGGAGTGCTACCGCCAGTTGTGGTGACAACGGACCGTCTGTGTTCAGCCTGATAGCTCACGCTGACGCACGGGCTCATATCCCAGACCTGGTTATTTCAGGTGTGAATGGTCCTGTCGATTACGCGTGGGATGAACTGAGTAACCTGACCGGTCTGACACTGCCAGGCGGGCAGCATCTGTCCTGGCTGCACTATGGTACCACGCCAGCAGCGCTTCAGTCGGCCTCAGCGGCAGCTATGACGGCAGCCAGAAACCGGGCGAACGGTTCTCCGGTGGTTTCCTGCCGACGATGGCCAACGTGTCGGGCAGTGCATCCGGCACCACCCGTTCGGCGGTCGCTGACGGCACCATTACGGTACGCGATACGCAGAACCAGACGCAGGATGTGGCTGACCTCAGCCGTGATACCGACAGTGCCAACGGCAGCATCGGTAAGATTTTCGACAAAGACACAGTCGAAAACCAGATGGCGTTCACCCAGGGCGTGCAGGAGCTGGCCCAGCGGGTAACGGGTGACATCAAAACCTACAAACTTAATGCAGCGGAAAAAGAAGCCTCTGACCGTCTGCTGAAAGAGCATCCGGGATACGCGACGCTGACGCAGACGGAACTGCACGACAAGGTGCTGGAGGACCAGAGCTATAAGGATGTGGCGGCAGACTGGGGGACGGGCGGGACTTACTCGATGGTCACCAGTGCGGTGGCCGGGGCGCTGGGTGGCCTGAGCGCCGGTAACCTGGGTGCGGCGGCGAGCGGGGCGATGGCACCGTATATCGCCAACACGATAAAGAAAGCGACCACCACCTATGACGCCAACGGTAAGGAACAAACCAACCTGCTGGCAAACACTATGGCGCACGCGGTGGCCGGGGCGGTGCTGGCGCAGCTGGCGGGGAACAGTGCCGCAGCAGGTGCTGCCGGAGCAGCCGGTGGTGAGCTGATGGCGCGGGCAATAGTGGCATCGATGTATCCCGATGTGGAAAACCCAAGCGATCTCACGGAAAGCCAGAAGCAGACGGTCAGTGCTCTGAGCCAGATAGCGGCGGGGCTGGCAGGTGGGCTGGTATCGGATTCAGGGTTGGGTGCAGGTACCGGGGCGGTGGCCGGAAAGAATGCGGTTGAGAATAACTATTTGCACGTCAGTGAGAAGACGGAGCTGGAGATAGCGAAACAGAAACTTAACAGTAGCGACCCTGCGGAACGTGAAGCGGCGCAGAAAAAGGTGGCTGAATTAACGGAACTGGATATCAGTCGCGACCAGAAAGTGATGGATGCTTGTGGAAATGGTAAAGCTGCAAGCGCGGGCTGTGCCGGAGCCAGGCTGGAAGTCATCTCGGCCAAAAGTGAATACGAAACCGGACAGTACAATAACAAAGTCAGTAATATGTATGCTGACTCTTATGGCCAGATTGTGAACCTGCTTAATATCACCAGCGTTGATGCTCAGAATCAGCAGCAGGTGAAGGATGCGATGGTGAACTATGTCATGGTTCAGTTCGGTCTGGATAAGACGGCGGCAGAGAACTATGTCCAAACCTATGACGGGATGAAGACAGTAGCGGCTTCGATGACGCCAGTGTTGGGTGCTGCGGCTGCTAATAAAATTAGTGCATTAGGCGAGAGTATCGTTAAAGAAAGCGTACCTAACAACCTTAACTCTTCAAGTGCAATTACAGATGCTGAAGCCGGAGGTTATTCTTACTACGACAGATTTAAGAATGCTGATGGTGGCTGGGATTGGCCTAAGAATTTGGACTTTTCAGGAGAACCAGTTAAAACGACTATTCCTGTAGGAACAACATTAGATCGATATGGTGATAGCAATGGTTCATTTCTTGCGCCGAAAGATACTCCTTATGAACAATGTGCCCTTGCCCCAGGATCACAAGCTAACGGTTATCATGAATATGAAGTAATAAAACCCCTTCCAGCCATCCAAGGAACAATCGCGCCAGCGTTTGGACAAGTCGGTGGTGGGACACAAATTTTACCAAATATGACTGAACGCGTTAATGTCCAATGGTTGATAGATAATGGTTACTTGAAGGAGATTCATTGATATGTCCGTGACGATAGAGGAAATTCAAAAAATCGTTAACTCTCTGTGTGAGAAAATCCATGCTCCGAAGAGTATAGTTGGCACATCGCCATTCGATGATGGTCGTCCTTACTTATCTGTGGAAAATGATGAGTATAATTATATTTACTCCGAGAGAGGATATGAGTTTTCCAGGAAGAAAACATCATCGCCAGATGAATTGCTTTTTTGGATTATGTACGATGTTGTGCATCAGATGGCAGTAAGTTATGAGTTAAATCATAGGATTGAAGGATGTGATGTTCGACGTCTTATTTTTCGAAAAGTAATTGAATACCTTTCTCAGCTCAAATCAGAATGGGGAGAGAAAGCTAAGGAAAAATTTAATCAAATACTTGTTCAAGATCCTTTTAAGGATAATTTAAAACTTTAATCCCGGCCAGCGAGATTTGAACCGGGATTTTTTGCCTGTCGTCTGGGGCTCAGCCGCGACACCGACAGCGCTAACAGGCATATTGACAATACTGTTGAAAATAACACGCTTGAAGACGTTGCCGTATCCGTTCCACATCTTTCTTATCGCTTAATACCCCTTTTGGATTGCCTGTCATAAAAAGGAGCAGGATAAATCACGCCGCTACATTTACGCGGGTGAAGGTGGCTTTGACATCATGGTGGGGAATCACACTCAGCTGAACGGGGCAGTTATCGCCAGCCAGGCCGAAGCAGATAAAAACCGCCTGGATACCGGCACGCTTGGGTTCACCGATATCCACAATGAAGCCGATTACAACGTTGAGCATCAGGGGATTGGACTCAGTTCAGGTGCCAGCCTGGGAGGACAATTTGTCGGCAACATGGCCAGTACTCTGCTGGCCGGAGGAGACCTGACCGCTGCGATAGCCGGAGCATCAGCACCGTATCTGGCGAGCATTATCCACGATAAAACGACCACGCGTGATGCGAATGGCAACGAAGTGGTGAACACCACGGCGAACCTGATGGCACACGCAGTGCTGGGTGCCGTGGTAGCTGCTGCATCGGGCAACAACGGTCTGTCAGGTGCCGCCGGGGCGGTGACGGGAGAGTACATTGCCCAGCAGCTGTATCCGGGTATTGACCGGGCCGACCTGAGTGAGGAACAGCGTCAGACTATCAGCACGCTGAGTACACTGGCGGCAGGACTGGACGGGGGTATTGCAGGCGGGGGGTACACGCAGCGCAGTCGCGGGGGCGCAGGCGGGTAAAAATGCGCTCAAAGAGGATAGTCCTTTTGATCACGATGAAGCTGAGCATGATAGAGAAACTGGCAATGGCCACATAAAGATATATACAATCAATCCGGGGTTGGAGCCAGAACGTGATGAGAAAGGCGACCCTATCACGTATCCATTGGGTGTAGGAGTTCCTGTTGGTGCGGGAGGTGGACCATATTCCAATTTGACCGATTCACCATCAGTTGGCCCAGGAAAAAACTTTACACGTACTCAAAAAGCTAATATTTATCAACAAAATATGGAAAATAATGGTGGGGTGCTACGATCTGATCTTGATGGACAGGAGTTGGTCATGCCACAAAAGAGTCAGCCAGGCGTTCCCCCCCGTCAAATGAGGCACAAATCGATCATATTGTGCCCAGAAACCCTGCAAATACTAACATTGGGCAGGGAACAAATAGTTATAATAATGCTCAAGTTTTGTCCCGAGAACAATATAGGCAAAAATCAAATCATTGAGGTGAAACGTAATGCAAAATTCAGAATGGAAATTTAATGATCTTCCAAATGTAGCAGTTATTGTTAATAGGAAGATAATTTCCTCAGGGGAATGGATTGCTTATGTTTCTCATGATAGTGTTGATGGCGCATGGCAATTTCATACTAATCAGATTACTCCGTTGAGTGAGAATGATGCTGTCTTAGTTAGCCTGAAAAGTATTGTTGATCTTGATCATTCTATTACTGCTTTAGCTGACCTTCCTTTGGGATGGTGTGCCTGGAGGAGTTCAAAAGACGACATTTGGCAAAAAGCACAACTTTCTGATTAACTAGAAACTTTTAACTGCCGTTACGAATTATAGTGGCTGCGTTAACAAAACGTCCAAATGGTAATACAGACATTCCTTGCGGGAGAAAATAATGAATTCAGGGTCCGC
This sequence comes from Pantoea phytobeneficialis, assembly GCF_009728735.1. Lineage (NCBI taxonomy): Bacteria > Pseudomonadati > Pseudomonadota > Gammaproteobacteria > Enterobacterales > Erwiniaceae > Pantoea > Pantoea phytobeneficialis. Next base: position 253,696 of record NZ_CP024639.1, on the reverse strand, counting down.
AGTCTCTATTTTTGATCTCTATGAGGAAGATTGATAACACAATTAAAAATGCTCTGAAGGAGCATAATATAACAGGAACTATTAAGGATATGGATGGAAACCCTGTGCCTAAAGATAGCGGTGGCTATTGGGATCATATGCAGGAAATGCAAAATACACTCAGAGGATTAAGGAATCATGCTAGAACTCTGAAAAACGTCAATAACCCTGAAGCCCAGGCCGACTATGGCAGAGAAACTGAGGCTAACAATAAAATTGAATCAGCGCTGAAAGGACATGGGATATGACGACATTTCGCGAACTTGTGGGAAACATTAATACAAGGAAGAACCCTAGTCAGCAGTCTTCTCTTGAAGCATGGTTCGAGAGCGTTCTTGATGTTCCATTGGAAAGCCTGGAAGTAGGAGATCTCTGCCGTGCGGTTCGGCAGAACGTATGTGTTGATCAACTGATGCCAGCAATATTAGACGTTCTGACAGAAGATCCCCTGATCGGGGATCTATATGATGGTGAACTCATCGCATCCCTAGCAACAATAAAAGGGGATGAGTTGCAGGATCATAAAGAGACGTTTATCCGAATTAAGAACCTTATAAACGGCTTAGGTCTCCAAGACATAGACAGTGACCTGAAAAATGATATTTTAAAGCTAAATCAAATAGCCATATGAAAAAAACGATTACAGTGTCGGGATTACTATTTTATCAGTCAGTTATCTTTCAGCAGCTAATTCAGGAGGTTTTTTGAAAGAACTAAATTCAGACAGAATTCTTTTACGCCTTGACAAACCGCGCGATAAATCGCGCCGTTACGGGATGGGTGTAGGGTTGGTGATTAGCGGGATATCGTATTTAACATAATTAGTATACAGTAGTTTGGCTGCATGATTAGTTTTGCATCCGAGGATGACACTAAGATGGTTTACGCTCATAATGACAACACAAACGACACCACAAGAGGCAGCATTATGAGCAGCACTATTCATTTTCGGATAGATGATGAAACGAAACGTTTGGCCATGCTTGCCGCGGAGCGCCAGCAGATGAGCCTTACTGAACTCATGCGTCAGCGCGCAGAAGAGCTGGCAGCAGAAGAACTCCGATTTCAAAACAGTGATCATGAGCACTGGCTGGAGCAACAGATAGCTCACGCGTTCAATCGTCATAACTCTGGTGAAGGCGAGTACCTTAACAATGATGAAGTGACAAAACACATGGATGATCTGCGACAGCGAGCTGCTCAGGGGAAATTGTGACCACGAATATTGTCTGGGAGAGACGCGCGCTGGCTGACAGAGAAAACATTTTTCTCTACCTGAACAAAGAAGCAGGTGCTTTAGTCGCCATTGCTGCCGATGACAGACTCGCAGCGATGGTGAGTATACTCAAGGAAAACCCTATGGCTGGAGTACAGGCCGGGCGCACCGTCAAACATAGAAAGCTCGTAATACCACATTTTCCCTTCATAGTTGTGTATGTGGCTGACGAGACCAAAGTAAGCATCCTCCGTGTCCTTCATACATCCCGAAAAATAGCCGGGCGATACAGCCATAGTTAAGTCTATTAGGCTTTTAAGATTCGAATAGTAAGAAGGTTACTACAGGTTTGGTTTGGCAGGCAGAAACGGGTAGCGGCAAATGTGGCCAACCACAAGCAGCAGGATAATATTACTTGTGGCTTTAAAGCCTCTTAATCGGCTCAGTTGGCGCCTTGTAAAGGGTCAGGCTTATAAAATTTTCCGCACGATCCAGGTCATAGGCAGCTTGATAGCCATTTCTGGTGTGATAGCAGTCAATCCAGAAACCATACGTGAAGCTGTGGAGGGCGCTACGGCCATAGCGCGGGCAAGCTCTCATTCCTCAAGCCACTTATGTAGCGAGGTTTTAATCATCTGTGTTTCTCATTGTTACTTGATGTCGAACACACAAAGTGTGTGTTGCATGACATGCAACAGAATAATATTACCTTAATCAGAGCAGGCAAAAAGACACTGTGTCGCCTGTTCAGAATGACTGTCTCGCAATGCTGCCCCCAGGAAATCAGGTAAGGAGATGACGTAAAACGTCACTAAACGTGCTCAGGTCCTTGTGCGGAGAAAAATCTTTGTTGATAGCTTTACGGGCAATCAGCCCATCAATGATCGCAAAAATCACAATCGTCGTTTCTTCTACGACAAGATTTTTTCTGAATTCTCCACTCTCAATTCCCTGACGGATGATATTGCCAATCCCATGGCGCATGGCGATATCACTGGAAATGAAGGTATTTCCGAGGGAAGTGTTGCGCGCCGACTCTGCAATAATTTCTACCCAAAGTCGGTGCGTAGCCGGATAACCGACATCACTGATGCAGGAAGAGACCAGTGAGCAAATCCTTTCCAAAAATGAACCAGAAAAGGATTCATTCTGTGCATTAAGCGCTGATTTTTGCTCTTCCAGCACAATGGCTGAAATCAGTTCATCCTTGCTCCTGAAATAGGTATACATTGCCCCCTGGCTGATCCCCGCACGAAGGGCTATTTCCCGCACGCTTGTGGCATTGAACCCTTTTTCGGCAAAGCAGTCAGCGGCAGCAGTTATCAGTTTATGGTAGGTGGCCGAATCTTTTGTCATTAATAATCTCCTTTGAAAGCAATCTTATCCTTTTTCCAACGGCCTTTACCATACGGTTCTCCCCAGATCCCCCAACCGGCGCAACACCGAACGACTGGTGCGTAACACACCCTGATAAACTGGGCGTCATAGCAATTTCATATTTTTCACCGGACAGAAGAAACAGTATCACTTCGCATTAAATGAATGACTGTTCATTCATCATCAACGAGGTGAAACGATGTTAAGGAAACACTCTGGCGTGTTATGCGTAGCAATGTGCTACATACTGTTTGGCATCAGTTATCCTGTTGCCAAACAAGCAATGGATTCCATTCCGACCTGGACTTTCACATTCATCACTTTTCTGATCGGACTGGCTGCACTCTTCCCGCTTTCCCTAATGATTGACAAGACTCGCTGGCTTGCTGTCTCGCTCCGTGACTGGGCGGCGATTGGCGTGCAGGCCCTGTTTGGCGCTGTTCTGTACACTGTTTTTCTGCTTTACGGACTGCCGGATACCTCTGCTGTCGCGGCATCGGTTATCACCAGCGTAGCGCCAGCGTTTGTCCTGATTTTTTCGGTCATTTTTCTCAGGGAAAAGCTGACCCTGAAATCAGGTTTCGCTGTGCTACTGGCTGTTCTCAGCGTTATCGTAATGACCGTACCCACGACAGGTAATGACGGCCACAGTAATGCTTACGGCCTTTTCTTCCTGGCTCTATCAACGTTGTCCACTGCGTTAGTCATTATCTTCGCCAAGAAACTCTCATCCCAACTGCCGCCTGTGACTATGGCAACGGGCGTTTGTCTGGTGGGTGCGGTGCTTTCATTCCCATTGTCACTGACAGAAGGTGGGGACTTTCATCTGCTCGCGATAAGCCAGAGCCAGGCCATCACGTTGGTTTACTACGGATTGTTCGTCTGGGCATTACCCTATGTTTTCTTTTTCCACGGGATATGGAAGGTAAGGGCATCTACAGCGGGTATGACAGTAGCACTGGTTCCGGTTGCAGCCATGCTGGCCGGTGCGCTGTTTTTCGGTGAGCGTCTAACCATCACCGACGTGGCCGCAACCACATTGATTGTGGCGTCCATCGTCATTGCTGAGGTGAATCTGAAACGTCGCCTTCAACCGGAGATGACATCATGATGTTCGGTCGAATTATAACCTTCACCATTATTCTGCTGACGGAAACCGGTATGTTCTGCGGAGCTGCCCTGGCGACCACACTGCCACCGGTTAAAGAATATATTGAACTGAATCACCCGCTGCATGAAAACATGACAACCTATCCCGGACTCAGTGAAGTGGAGCTGTATACCAGGCTTGAGCGCGGCAAAAACGGTGCAATCATTGATGGCATAAAGCTGCTGGGCATTTCCGGTACGTACATCGATGCCCCCTTCCATGCAGATCCACACGGAAAGAAGATATCGGACTACGATCTCAGGCAACTCGTTAATCTGCCGGTAGTTATTGTAAGGCTGCCACCTGGCGAGAAGATATTCTTCTCCTCCGCGTTTCAGGGAAAAAATGTCGCCGGGAAAGCCGTTCTGTTGATGACCGGGCGCGACCGGCTGTTCGGTACGGAGGCGTACAGCGATAATCCTCCCTATCTGTCAGCTGAGGGAGCTAAATGGCTGGCGAAAAATCACGCTGCACTGGTTGGGATCGACTCGGTGCTTATTGATAACTACAACGATGCCTCATCGATTCCTGCACACGATATCTTGCTCAAAAATAACGTTGTGGTTGCCGAAGATATGACAAACATCGGTAGTCTGATGGGAAAAAATGCTTATCTGACCGCGGTACCTCCGCGTGTCCCGATGGCGAGTTTTCCTGCTCGAATTTTTGCGGCAGTCTACTGAAACGAATAATCTCCAACGGTTTGTTTTAACCCCTGATGCGGTAGACGGAATGTTCACTTGCATGAAGAGGCTTTAACTTTAAAATGAATGATCATTCATTCATTCATTCATTCATTCATTCATTCATTCATTATTTTGGAGTAAATTTCACCGTGACAGATATTGCAATGACCCGTGCACGATCCGCTTCGGAGCACTCGTTGATGAAAGTACTGGTAGCAAAGAACCTCGGACCATCTGCCTGGTTTGAAATCGAAGAGCGGGCCATTCCAACCCCGCGCCAGGGACACACGTTAGTCAGAATGTATGCTGCCACGGTCAATCCGTTGTCAAATCTGGTTCTGACCGGCCGCGTTCCATCTTCCATAGCGCCTCTGGTGTTAAGCAACGATGGTTCAGGCATGGTTATGCAGAGCAACAGGTTCAAAGCCGGTACAAAAGTGGCCATCTATGGCGGCGGTCAACTTGGGATCACAGAAGACGGGTTACAGCAGCAATTTGTCCTGGTGGAAGATAAACGCCTGGTCGAGATTCCCGCAGACTACAGCCTGGAATATGCCGCTGCACTACCGATCAATTACGTGACCGCCTTCCAGGCTATGACACGTGTAGGGGATGTAAAGAAGGGGCAGTTGGTGGTGATCGCGGGTGCAACTGGTTCGGTGGGCCACGCACTCATTCAGATTGCGAATGCGCTGGAAGCAATTCCGGTTGCGTTGGTCTCTACAACCGATAAAGCGATACACGCAAAGCAGGCAGGCGCTCATCATGTCATTAATTTATCACAACAAGATATGCATGAAGAGATACGACGTCTGAGTGAAAATAGAGGTGCAGACATGGTGTTTGATCCGGTAGGCGGTGAGCTGCTCGGGCAACTGATAAAGACGCTTCGCCCGCGCGGAACTGCAGTCAGCATCGGCTTTGTTGCCGGAACGGAGGGGAAAATTGATATTCCCGATCTGGTGGTAGAAGAGAAACGACTACTGGGTTACGACGCCTGGATGGAAACGGATGATGATGTGGCTGCGGCTATGAAATCGCTTCAGGATTATATTGCTTCGGGGCAAGTCAGGCCAAATATCGACAGCATTTATGCAATGCAGGATTTCACCGCGGCCTATAACAAACTGAATTCGCGAACAGCAAAAGGCACTATTTTACTCAAACTGAGTGAAGACTAAGGATTACCTGATGACTGACTCTAATAGCAATAATCTGAGACTGATTTTTCCCCAATGGCAGGGAGGTAACAATGAATCCTACTTCTTTGGTTCGCAGTTGCTCGCCTGGCTTGCCCCTGCTGAAAAAGGATTGACTGCAGAGGTTAACGTTTTACCGCCTGCGGGTATTCCTCTGGAGAATGAAGAAGGCATCATTGGCAGATCTCAGGTGGTATCACAACTGCACAACGCCCGCAGCCTGATCCGTGAGAATCGCCCGGACACCCTTGTCACGCTGGGGGGTGATTGTCTGGTTTCACTGGCTCCTTTTTCCTACCTTGTGGAAACCTACGGTGAAAAACTGGGTGTACTATGGGTAGATTCCCACCCTGATGTCATGACGCCGGATCAGTTTGCCCATTCACACGCCCATGTACTTGGCGCACTAATGGGGAATGGTGATGAAGACCTGACTCGGGATATTACGCACCCCCTTGCTCCCGAAAAAGTGATGATTGCCGGCATACACGATCCTCTGGATTACGAAGCGGGATTTATTGCTGAACACGGAATTGCGACTTGCGGGCCAGATGAGGTCAGGCAAGGGGCAGGGGCAGTGCTGGACTGGATTCAGCGGGAAAACATAACCTGTCTGGCTATTCATCTGGACCTGGACGTGCTCGACCCGGCAATGTTCCGTTCCGTTTTATTTGCCCGTCCGGGCAGAGGTCAGCATGATTTCGGGGATGCGGCAGAGGGACGACTCTCGATTTCAGAGGTTATAGAGCTTATCAACATTGCATCCGCATCTGCAGCACCGGTAGGTCTCACCGTTGCGGAGCATCTTCCATGGGATGTGATTAATTTAAAAAATATGCTGGCGTTACTTCCGCTGCTGAAATAAAACGTTCAAAAGAACCATAATCGCCTGTATTGGAGATGGATTGATGTGGGTACATAGCCCACATCACACTGACAGACTAAATCGGGTAAAGCGCATTACCACCGTAACCGCCTGGGCGTAAAACGTAGATGGCATCATAAATGACTAGATATTGATCGGCATCGGTGTCTGAATCATTCTGTAGCGGCGCGGGTTTTCAGCATCGATGCCAGAGGATCACGATGAATCGCGCCGCTTCGGGAGAGGTGGTATTCCGGGATTAACGGAATATCTAATTTAACATAATAAGTATGAAGTATTTCATGTTGTACCCAAGCACAGATGACCGGGTTCAGACCAATCTGACCACCCCAACCCTATACTTCGCTGGTTGTTCAACCAAAGGGTAGGGCAAGAAAGTTTCCCGTCGCGCTACCTTCGCTATGCCCGAATGTCCATTTCGCGATAAAGATAGTCCAGCACGCGACATAAAGACACCCAGCAATTTAGTAACCTGGACGCATTCTCATTAACGAGTTTGCCCAATGAACAAATCCGCAGGATGTTATGTTGCCTTATTCCCCCTGCTGTTAGCAGGTTGTACATCAGGGCCAGAACAGCCCCCCATAACCACTTTACCCGTGAAACTCGACGGGCAAAGCGCGTCCATCCCTGATAAGTGGTGGACCCTCTATCACGATGCGGATCTGAATCACGCGGTTGAACAGGCGCTGACTAATAATCGCGATCTGCGTATGGCCGCTGCAAATCTCCGGGCAGCAAAAGCTGTGGTGGATGAAACGGATGCAGCGCGTCTTCCCACGACATCCCTGAATACTCAGGCCGGATACGGCAGTACTGCAAATGACCAGTTAGAAGCCGCTCTGAATCAATCCGACCATATCCGTACCGGTGCACGTTATGGCATTGGTATCGATGTGCAGTGGGAAATCGATTTTTTTGGTCGCCTCCGTTCGATGCGCCATGCAGCCAACGCTGATGCGCTGGCGGTGATGGCAGAAGAGGAGGGCGCGCGCGTGCTGGTTGCAGCCGAAACCACCCGAGCCTGGCTCAGTGCCTGTAGTTACGCCCAGCGGATCGGTATCGCACAGCGTTCTTTGCTGCTGGCAGCACAGGGCCAGCAACTCGCCAGCCAGTTGTATCAGTCCGGTGCAGGTGTTGAGCTGGATGTGATACGTGCGCAGAACCAGGTTGAACTGGCAGCAGCTGAGCTTCCACCCTTACAGGCTGCGCGCCACAATGCCCTTGCTGAGCTTGCCGTATTAATGGGGCAATTGCCTGACAATCCACCTCAGGCGGCAATGCAGTGTCAGTCAACGCCCTCGCTGACAAGCATTGCGGTTCCTCATAGTGAGGGGATGAGAATGCTAAGTCGACGCCCGGATGTCCTGAAGGCCCAGCAGGCGTTGATTGCGGCAACGGCTCGCATCGGCGTCGCTACTGCCGACTTCTACCCCCAAATATCGATTGGCGGCAGCGTGTTCAGCTCAGCCCATCAGCCAGATGGGTGGGATAAAAGCGGAGCGACCGTCTGGAGCCTCGGCCCACTTATTTCCTGGTCATTCCCGAATGTGAGTGAGCAACGCGCACGTCTTGCTCAGGCGAATGCCCATGAGCAGTCTGCTCTGGCACATTTCGATGCCATCATTCTTGGTGCACTGAAAGATGTACAGCAAGGTATGACGAATTATAACGCGGCATTACAACAGAATGCCGCGTTACAAAAGGCGGCGGCTGGCAGTCAGCATGCGTTAAAACTTGCGTCCATTGCCAGAAAAGAGGGCGCAGCGACCGCGCTGGCGTTTCTGGATGCACAACGCACTGACATCGCTATTCAGCACCAGTTAGCCAGCGCCGACACCCAACTGATCAATACACAGATCGCGCTGTTTAAATCGCTCGGGGGCGGCTGGCAGCAGGCTCCGGCCATACCCTTACCAGAGCCGCAGCGTAGGCCTGTTCCATCTCAGATCTCCCTTGTCGATAACAGAGAAATAAAACAATGACCAAGAATCCGCAGGTTGCTGAAAAGCAGGCCTTTACTCATCGCTATGCAAAACCCCGCCCCCGTACTCTGATGATCGCCATATTTCTGCTGATCATCGCACTGACATGGGGAATTTACTGGTGGACAACCGCCCGCTGGATGAGCGATACCGATGATGCCTATGCGCGGGCCGATATTGTGACGCTTGCACCACGGGTCAGTGGTTATCTCGCGGTCGTAGAGGTTCAGGATAATCAGCGTGTCAGCGCAGGACAGGTGCTGGCCCGGATTGACGATAATGAATATCAGGCGAAGGTTAGTCAGGCGGAAGCGGTCGTGAAGTCAGCAGAGGCGCAAAAGCGTCTCCGGCAGGCGCAGATTTTCAATCTGGATGTACGTCAGGCACAGCAGAAAAATCGCGTTGATGAAGCGATGGCAACCGTCCATGCAGCAATGGCCGAATCCGCCCGTGCCGTGCAGGAAGCGCAGCGACAGCAGCGGCTGGTCAGCCAGCATGTCAGCAGTGAACAACTGCTGGAATCCGCTAACGCCCAGATGAAAAAAATGGTTGCCTCAGTTGCGCAGGCACAGGCTGCATTATCAATCACCCGACAGGAGAGCGGAGTGCTGGCGAGTGAGCGGCAGGCGGCCGTAGCCGAGCAGGACAATGCTGATGCGGCGTTGCGCCAGGCTCAGGCGCAACTGAATCTTGCGCGGATTGATTTAGCCAGTACCAATATCATCAGTCCGATTACCGGCACCGTCGGACAGCGATCCATCAGAACCGGGCAATATGTTGAAACGGGGGCACCTTTACTCGCGGTGGTGCCTGACAATGTCTATGTGATTGCCAACTTCAAGGAAACCCAGCTTGATCACATGCACATTGGTCAGCCTGCGGAAATCAGCGTTGATGCCTATGGTGGCAGGCGCTTTCGTGGAACGGTGGACAGCTTCGCGCCAGCCTCTGGCGCACAGTTCGCGCTGTTGCCGCCAGATAACGCGACGGGGAACTTCACCAAAATTGTCCAGCGTATGCCGGTGAAGATTCGGCTCTCAGAAGGACAGAACGGAGAAGATGTGATTCGTCCCGGGATGTCCGTTTTGGTGACCGTGGACACCCATCATGACTAAGCAACTGACCATAGAACCCACAAACTCCATTTCGCTTCGTACCTGGGTAGCCGTGCTGGGCAGCGTAGTGGGCTGTTTTATGGCGGGGATGAATGTGCATGTGACTAATGCTTCATTGCCGGATATACGCGGCTCACTGGGTGCGTCTTTTGAAGAGGGGTCATGGATCACCACGGCTTATCTGGTAGCGGAAATCATCATCATCCCTGTCACAGGCTGGCTGGTATCAATTTTTTCGATGCGCAGAGTCCTGATGACCGGGACCACGGGCTTTGTGATCTTTTCGGTCCTCTGCTCAATGGCACCGAATATACAGACCATGATCGTCTCCCGCGCGTTACAGGGCGCCTTCGGTGGCGTTCTGATCCCGCTCTCTTTTCAACTTATTGTCAGTGAGTTGCCTGCCAGAAAGCATGCGCTGGGCATGGCCCTGTTTGCCGTTGCCAACAATGTTGCTCAGGCTGCCGGGCCGTCACTGGGAGGCTGGCTGACAGACGTCTATTCCTGGCGGTGGATTTTCTATTTGCAGGTGCCACCGGGTCTGTTGTTGCTGGCGGCGATTGGCTGGTCGGTTAAACCCCAGCCACTGATGCTGGAAAAGTTACGACAGGGAGACTGGTGGGGCATTATCACTATGGCACTGGGGTTGTCTGCACTCCAGATCATGCTGGAAGAGGGCGAGCGTAACGACTGGTTTTCTTCTGCCTATATCATTAACTGTACGTTGCTGGCTGTGATCGGATTGGTGGGGTTTGTCTGGGTTGAACTCAGGAGTAAAACACCTTTTATCAACCTTCGTCTGTTGGGGCGTTACAATTTTGGCATCGCCAGCCTGATGCAGTTCTGCTTTGGTGGCGTGGTATTTGGCGTGGTCTTTTTGGTGCCGAACTACTTCGCCGAGGTACAGGGATATAACGCCAGCCAGATCGGTATCATGATGATCCCCTATGGCATCATTCAGTTGATTATGTCTTTCGCCACACCGCATTTAATGCGCTGGACCAGTGCGCGAACCATCATCATCGTCGGATTTCTCATCACGGCTCTGGGATGCCTGATGAACATCCATCTTAATCCTGATGCGGCGGCCAATGTGATTGTGCCCTCACTGGTGGTACGCGGCATCGGCCAGTCGCTGGTCGTCGTCGCGTTAGGGGTGATGGCGATTCAGGGGCTGGAAAAAGAACAGGTTGGATCTGCCTCGGGTCTGTTCTCCATGGTAAGAAATGTTGGCGGCGCGGTAGGGATCGCGCTGTCGAGTCAGATAGTGGTGGAGCGCGCCAGGTTTCATGCCGTACGACTCGGTGACGCTGTCACGGATTTTTCCCTGAGCACCCAGGAAAACATGGCCGCGATAGTGAATCGGTTGTCTCACCAGCACATCAGTTACGCTACGGCACTCTATGGAGAGGGTTTAACCCGTTTACGTATGCAGGTGATGGCACTGATCAACCAGGAGATACAACGGAATGCGTTGCTGATGGCATACAGCGATGCTTTTTATCTCGCGGGGATCGCCATGTTGCTCTGCGTCATCACCGGGCTGGTACTGCGAAAAAGCAACGATTAAGAATAAAAAGCCGAAGGCGGCATGCCAAATTGACGTTTGAAAGCCGCCGCAAAAGCACTCTGGCTCTCATAGCCATGCTGTAACGCCACCTGTAAAACCGGCTGGCCCTGCGCCAGAGACTCCAGCGACAGCAGCAGTCTGGCCTGCTGCCGCCAGCGGCCAAATGTCACGCCGGTTTGTTTGTGGAACTGACGATGGAAAGTTTTAACTGTCATCGACAGCAGGTCAGCCCAGTCGTCAGCGGTTCTGGCATCAGAGGGTTCCGCAGACAGCATCTGGCAAACTCGTAAAATGCGGGAATCCTGCGGCCAGGGAAGGTTGAAGGGTAAAACCGGTAATGTGCACAACTCATCAAGGATAAACCGCATCAGACGTGCGTCACGGCTATCTGGCAGGTAATCTCCCTCGACTCTGGTCGCCGCCAAAATCAACTCTCTCAGTAACGGAGACACTTCAATAACGCAGTCCTCGTCGGGAAGTCCCGGTATCGCATCGGGCAGCACAAAAATACTGCGCATCCTGGCCGCACCACGCATACGCACCGTGTGGCTGATACCTGCTTTTAACCAAACACCTCTGCTGGGCGGGACGACCCAGCGCCCTGCACTGGTCTCAATGACCAAGACCCCTTCAATCGCATACAGCAGTTGAGCGAGGTCATGACTGTGCGCAGGAATAACATGTCCATTTATGAAGTCTGCCGATACGGCCGTTACCGGCATCACACCCTGTTCAGGAAAAAAATGATTCATTGCATTATTAAGCACAGTTATTTGACTCAGTTTTATGCCACCCATTCCTCTGTGCTGACCAGACTAACAAAGGGGCCAGCCAGAGTCTGGTTATGATGGCGAACAATATTATCCGCTGTCAGGGCCGGATTATCGATCGTAGTATGTGCATCTGAAACCAGCACCACTTTAAACCCGGCATCAAAAGCTGCACGACAGGTGGTATCCACACAAATCTCTGTTTTCATTCCGGCAATCACCAGTTGATCAATATTGCGTAGCTTAAGCTGTTGTAGCAGTACCGTATCACGGAAACAGTTAGGATATTTTTTGATAAATATGCTGTCCTGTTCAACATTGACGTCAAGTTCAGGTATCAGTTGCGTCAAGGGACTCTGCTCACTAAAAGGTGATCCATCCGGGCCGGTGTGGCGGGCAAAAAACAACGGAGTACCTGACGATCTGGCTTTTTTGATCAGAAGTCTGATATTGGATAAAACTGAGCTGGCAGCATAGGGAATGTGTGGACCATGAAACAGTCCCTGTTGCATATCAATAATCAGTAATGCATTTTTCATGAAGTGTCTCCATTCAAAACGGCGATGAACGGAGTTTTTATCCCCGTCCAGAGCGGCGGGGTTTGAGATTCTGTCTGCTCAGATATTCGCCACAGAAACACTCACGCCGCCGCAGGTTGCGGTGGTAGTAGTGGATGTGGTGGTGACCGTAATCAGATGCATTGTCTCACTCTTGGGTGGCAGGTACTCATGACGAAACTAACATAAAGCTTCGAATAAAGTATACAGTGTGCTTACTTATGCAAAATTAATCGTACTGCGCATGTCTTGCTCAACAATTCGCACTCAGTGGTGTTGCTCGTTATTAACCCGGGTGCAGGGCCAGAGAAATAGGATTAGAAACTTGTTGATGTGATGCAACAGTGATAAGTCTTGATTGAATAGACGGCAAAAAAGAAATGCAATGATGTGGGCACTTCGCCCACATCACATCGACAGGCTATTTAGATGAGGAAATCATCCAGAGATTTACCGCTGTCGATTGCCGCTTTAATCACAGCTGGCGTGCGGCCCTGGCCTGTCCAGTTCTTTTCCTGGCCATCTTCATCGGTATATTTGTACTTGGCCGGACGAGGTGCGCGTTTGGCGCGAGGTTTTCCTGCACTCTGCAAAGCACCCAGCAGTTCAGTAGGATCAATACCGTCTTCCAGCAACAGCTCACGATATTTAGCGAGTTTCTCAGCTTTCTCACGAACGGCTGCTTCTTCGGCATGACTTTCTTCACGACGTTCTGCAACGACTACGCTTAATTTCTCAAGCATTTCTTCAAGATCAGCCAGAGCCAGATCTCGTGCCTGTGCACGGAGTGTACGAATGTTATTTATCGCTTTCAGTGATTCGTTCATGGACATCTCCAAAATCTGGTTTTGAATGTAAGAAGGTCGTTATCTGCATGACCTCAAATACTGCTTTAAATTGAGTATATACATACTGATCTTTCCAGTGAAGGGAATTTTCATGATGAAGCTATTATATTTTCAATTCTCTTACCCATTTTGTTAAGAGATGAGGTAACACCTTCTCTTAAATTTTCTCTTTAGACATAGGTTGTGCAGGTTATGTGAAAAAACGTAATCTTATCTTTAACTCTTCAAATCATCTCACGTTGAAGAATACGAAATGTAACTTCAGTCTGGCATTGTTCTGACAGGATTCACTGGAGCAAAAATCAGATCCAAAGGATCCCAGTAGCCAGAGTGACTTTCGGAAATTATGTGTGATGGAAGATCGCAACATCATGATACTGTACTAGAAAAGTATTCATCGAGATGAAGCAATGCAAGACGAACTTCTTTATCAGAGGATCGGACAGATTATTTATAGCTGTGGACCCGCGAATGCCAGCGAGTTGTTTGTCAAAGCCAAACTGTTTTCTGCAACTGGAGCAGGGGAGTTCGAATTTGATTATCTGGATGACAGTGGCGAGCCGGACTGGTTCGAGCCTGATCATCTGGCTGTTGCCGACTTATCCGAAGCGTTACGCGAACTTCAGCAGCATTCTGTCGAAAGCGGTATGCCTGATGGGACTGCGATTTGGTCCAAATGTGAAATAACCGTCAATGTTGCCGAAGAAAAGATCGACATCGTTTTTCAATATGAATAGATGGTTCAGAATCTATGGCAATAAAATATCGGTTTCGGCTATTGTTTGTCGGTTGAAACCTATGTGATTAATCCTATTTCACTTATTACAGGGAGATTTTTTTGCGCACAGCATCGATGACAAAAATCACGCGCAACAGTCGATGTTGGTCCAGTGCCTGTTTCACCGCAGCAAACGCAGAGTCACGCTGATTGCTGAAGGTACTCTGTTCCTGGAAGCGAGACGATGTATCCCTGTCTTTAATAACTGACAATGTACTAAAAATGATTTTAATGGCTGTGGATTTTATTAAAGACAACTTTAATAAACTTTAGTTTTGTTTGAATCGTACTTCCGGAAAGTCCATAGTAACCACAAGCCATGATGATGCACATCAGATAACCAATCCTGTCCATAATGACGGCTTCGGGGATAAATTTGACCGGATTAGATCGTCATGAAGTCGAGAAGCTTCTTATAATCAGGTTGACGTTGATTGTCGTTCCATCCGAGTCGCACAAGGAGAAGAGATGAAATTATTCAGCCACAGCTTCAATGACGGGGATGTCATCCCCGGGAAAAACAGCTTCGCGGTTTATGATGCACAGAGCCATGTACGTTTGTCTGATAACCAGAACCCGCACTTCGGCTGGTCAGATCTGCCTGCCGGAACACAGTCACTGGTATTGATTTGCCATGATTACGATGTCCCGACCAGCGGCGAAAACGTCAATCAGGAAGGCAAAGTTGTTCCGGCTTCACTGCCGCGAACCGATTTCTATCACTGGTCGCTGTTTGATATTCCGGCTACACAGACAGAAATCGCTGAGGGTGCACAGTCAAACGGCATTACGGCCAAGGGCAAAACCGGGCCGCAAGCACCTGGTGGACTGAAACATGGCATCAACGACTATACCGCCTGGTTTGCCGGCGATGATGCGATGGGCGGGACTTACTATGGTTATGATGGCCCATGCCCACCCTGGAATGATGAGATCGTGCATCATTATGTTTTCACATTATATGCACTGGCAACGCCGACCCTGACAGTCGAAGGCGAACTGACTGGAGCTAACATCCTGCAAGCAGTGAAAAAGAGTCATGTCCTGGCTGAAGCGAAGCTGACCGGGCTTTATAGCCTGAATCCAGACGTGAAGATTTAACGATACAAAATCAGGAAAAACCATGACCAGTGAAAGTGCATTGCCTGTTAAAGAGAGTCCAGTGCCAGGGTCTGGTTTTTCCCGTGACAGTCTTCGGCGGGCAAATTTAATCTCCGTTGCATGGCCAGAATTGAAGATTCAGCAGAAGGCGAGTTCATTTTTCTTTTATGAACCGACGCTGTTGCTGGTGCTTTCCGGCAGGATTGAGTTCTCCCACGTCGCAACTTCGTATGAACTGAACACACCAACGCTGCTGGGCGTGATCGACCAGGGGGTCGATGCGGACTATGTTAAGTATCCGGCAAACGATGCTTCCCCGTTTCGTTCCCTGTTTATTTCCCTGAATTCGGATGTGCTCGACGGTTTCTATCAACATTTTCCGCAATATCTCGCCGCTGCCAGAAAAAATGCGCAGATAACCACAGTGGAATTACTGAGCGATATTCAAGACTCAGTGCAAGATTTACTGGCAACGCTGCAAAACCCACTGATGAGTGATGAGCGGGTTCGCCTGCGCATCTTTGACCTTCTTCTGGTACTGGCGGAACAACGTGTTCACTTCTTATTACCTCATCAGCAGGGAATTTTTCCACGTCTGAGCAAGCTGTTACGAGAAGCGCCGGATAAAGGATGGACCGCCAGACTGGCCGGTGATGCGCTGGCGATGAGTGAATCGACACTTCGCCGACGCTTGCGGCAGGAGGGCGTGCGGTTTGAACAGTTGCTTTTGGATATCCGGATGCACCATGCTCTGATGTTGATCCAAACTACCCACTGGAATCTTACCCAGGTTGCTGATGCATGCGGCTACAAATCGGTATCACGATTTACCGAACGATTCCGCTATCGCTTTGGTAATTCGCCAGCACAGCTAAGATAACTTCAGGTCAGTATCTGCCTTTCTTTTTTTCCATCATATCGACCATCGCACCTTCATGCGCATCAACATTACGGATGTAACGCATCAGGGTTTCAGGCTTTTTCCAGGTGCCTTCCTGCATGATCTGCGCTACCGGATAGCCATTTTTAGTCATGTCCTGCGCAGCACCAACACGCGCACTGTGACCACTCCAGTTACGGTAGCGGTTTTTATTTGCCCTGACTGGATCGATCTGACCCGCAACATCCCAGGCTTTTCTGAATATGTCCTCAACAGCAGGGCGACTTAATATTTGGTGTTCTGACGGAAGCGCTTTGTTAGAACGGTGAACCCGACAGAACAGAAATGCATCAGGCTCACTTAACAGGCCAGATGCCTTAAGCCATTCATCAATACGTTGGCTGGAATAGCTGCTCAGCGCTTTGATCAGTCCACCCGTCATGACGATAGTTTTTGTATGTGAAATGTCGAGAATGATCCGCCCATCTTCAGCCCTTGAGATATCGCGCACGCGGATGCGCGAAATTTCACTGATACGGAGCAGGGTGCTGTAGGCGATATGCAGAAAGGCGAGGTTACGCAATTCCTGCAAGCGTTCAGAGCCCGCCCAGCAATCATCTACCTTCTCCAGATCAGCCAGTCTGAACGGTACGGCCTGACCAGCGCGCTCGCCGGACGTCACCGCCATGCGGTTTATCTTCTTCATTACACGGTAAATCAGGGGTGAGACGTTTGGCGGTGTGACTCCGGCGTTACGGTGTAACATTGAGATCAACGAGGCATGGGTTGAAATGGTACTTGAGGCCCGTCCGGCCTGCTGTAGCCAGGAGAGATAGTCACGGAGATCGCTGGACAACATTGGCAAAAAGCTGCGTTGATTTTCCTGCGACCAGCGCCAGCATACTGCCATTACACTCATCAGCTGTGACCAGGTGTTGGTTGAAAACGCATCCCTGTCCTGAACAAACTCTTTCAGTCGCGCTGAAATGTCACCGTCATCGGGGAAGTTGAGAGCCAGAGCGGTGTTCTGTACAAATTCCGTCATTATTGTGTGTTATTTGGCCGATTATTGAATTGATCGCGCTACGTAAATTCTGGAATAACGCGCGGGGAATTACCCTGCAAATTTTGCGTAGCGACGCCTGATTTATGCACAGTTTTGTTGCTGATGCCAAAAATACGATTGGTGGCAATTATCATACCCGGATCCTTTAAAGGATCCTAACTTTACATAACTCCCATTATGTAAAGTTAGAGGGCTAAGAAGTCAGAAAAAGACTACTCAAGTTATAAATATAAGGGACTTACCCTGAACAAAAGAAATCTGGCTTTAGAGATTTTCACTGACTGGATAGAAAAAAATAATCCAGCCAGCTTTGATGAGCTCCATATGAAATTATCTGGAGTCATAAAAAACCGTACTATTGCCTTAGCAGAACTTATCAGTGACGAGAGAAGAAACCGATATCATATAAATGACGATGACTTGATCGAGCTTGCATCTGGCGAGGTTGTGGCAATATCTAATCAGTGGGGCATAGGCAACATAGAACGAGTGTTAGACTTTTTCCGTAGGGATGGATTTATTGTAGAGAAAGTTGAAGTTAATTAAAATCCATATGGATCTAACTTTTTTACCATAAAGGTATGGGGCAGGCCGTTGAAAAAATACCAGTGCCAGCCCCAGTGAGACAGCCAGGTGATAAAGTTTCCCATAACTGCCCATAAATAATTATTTTTCAGGGTAAAACAGCCCCTAATAATACACGATGAAATATGTATTATAATAACTCGCAGTTTTTGTCATTATAAAGCAATGCAGCTGAGTTTGTCAGGGCGCTACTGTATTTTGACCATGTCTGATTAGAGTCAATGCCTTCCGAAAATGCTTTCCGTGCTTGCTCTTGTTCGGCATTCCATAGTGCGCCTTTCACAAACTCATATGACGTGTGATAATCATTTAGAAGAGCACTCCAAATCATCGGGATCTTACCCGCTGCTTCTTTTGAAATATTCCCTGCATCAATACCCGCTAAAAATTCATCTGACTCTTTGCTAAAGTTTTTAGCAAGGACCTGCAATTTTTTACCGTCAACCTTTGCCTGGGCACCGAGTGCGACACATTCCGCAAGTCTGACTGCTCGCGTTGCATGCCCGGCTATCTCATCGGATTGAACCTGTGTGTAGGTGATAACGCTGGCATGTACATAGGTTGAGATAAAAAATGCTGGCAGAGAAAAAAGCGCGAAATAAGCCCGCCCAGAAATCAATTTCAAAATAAATCCTTAGTTACTGATTTTAATTAATAAAGTTGAACCTTATTCTATCTCTGAGCGAGTAGCGATGTCTATTACCATCGAATGATGGACATTATGACGGCACTGAATACCGATAAACACATTTTACTGCGTTAACATCAAGGAAACCGAAGCATCCCTGATGTTATTCCGTCCAGGTAGCAGCCAAACGTTATGGCCGCATCCAATACCCGATAAAAAGCGTTTTTAACGGCTAATCCCCACATCCGTAATTGCTATCGGTTTTATCACACCATGATAAGTACGTTCGAGGGGAAGGAAGATCCGCAAATCATTTAACCATGCGATTGCTGATTTTTCCGGGCCATCCGAACCTGACTGCGTACATTCCACGCGCCAGTAACTCCCGGTAAATGCAGCGTTAATCTTTGCAGCATCTCCACTGGATACGACGTCGCAGTCTCGCTCAATCCGCGTGACCTTTTCGCCGTCTTGCCCCTTGGTCAGCGTTAGCACATGATAATGCTGCCCCTTAAATAAAGGGAAACGTAGCGTAGTTTCGATCCTTTGCGTGATGGACGGAAGAGGGCTGATGCTCATTGCCCCCTCCAGTTGAATGTCATTGGCGACCATAATGCGCTGCGCGAGAAAAACGTTGTAGTCCTCAAGCCGCCGTACCAGTCCATTAGCCTGAACATCAGCGATTATTTTCACCGGCTTATCATCGGCCTGCGTTTCTGACCATTTGAGTTGTCTGAAACGAGGCTCCGCCCAATTCGCAATCAGTGCAATCCCCTTCGACTCCACCTCCGGTGTCAGCGGAAACTTCATTATCCAGTTCGGATTATTATCCCTGAAGTCAGGAAGGATTGGTCCGCTGTATTTGGCAACCGTTTTATGCGGATGACTCTGGTATTTTCCTGATCCGGCATAGCGCTGGGGTTCGTCCATGCGGCACATTGTTTTGAATGATTCCACAACTGCCGGACTGTTAGTAAAGTCGGATGCACGCTTTTTCATTGCTTCACCGATCAAACTGTCGGTAACGAACCCGTGAGGATCCACATCTGTCGCCCCGATCACCGTGTCCTGGTCGGTTTTACAGTCGTAAACGTGGTATTCGACTTTAAGATCAAAAGGAGCATCGTAAGGCGGGTCGTAATCGATCTCATCGTAGCCGTAACCCAACCGGACAAGCAGCTTGTCCTTAACTTTGATGACATTCGCGACATCCACCAGCGAAGAGGCTTCGGGAATATCCTTACCGACATTATTTTTCTTTTCGCTGTAAACCCAGTCGCTGTTTTTAACTTTGATATCGCACAGGATTGCGGCTGCCTTTGCCTCATTACCGGTTATTTCCAGCGGAGGGGCATAGCGCCCATAACTTTTATCGCCGTAAAAACGATCACTCAGTTTGCCGTCTTTATTTAAAATATCGAGATACAATCGATAATATTTTTTATTCCCGCAGTCCACGGTATTCCAGCGTTCAACTCTGGAACCATTATTCAGTTTCACCATCGTGACGTAGGTGAGGTGGTCATTCTGACGATAGAAATAAAGAGGATTGATAAAAACATTGCTGACATTCGGCGGCGGCAATTTTTCATCGCTGGCTTGTACCGCACTGACTGCACACAACGTTGTCAGTGCTGCCAGCAGCATTATCGACTTTTTCATTTTTTACCCTGTTCTATTTTTCCATGATGCCTATATGTTGGCCGCATCAAAGAAAGGATCGCACCTGGCTGGTGAAGGTTGTTACGCAGCTATCCATGAGTTTCTGCGTGACCTCATTTACTTTGGCATAATTATTTGCCTGCCACTGCGGGAGGGTGAATTGCGGCGTGGTTGCATCCGAGCTGCATTCGATTTGTTTGGATGTTAGGTGCCCCGCTGGATCGCTGACAGTACGTGTGAGTGTCGTCGTCATCACTAATTGATAATTGTCATCACCGCCTGCGAGATTTTTATAAATCAGCTTCCAGGTCAATGGCTTTATAACTAGCGGTTTATCGTATTTTTTGGTTGGTAGACGATCCATCTCGGCTTTAAGGACTTCGCTCACTCGCGGAGTCAGGTATGAAAGCGACGGATTCATAACACCAACGGCTTGTGTTCCTTTAAGTTGATCCTTGCTAAACCCCTGAATCTGGCCGCCGACAAATATCATTGAAACAAACTGAAGTGTTTTTAATGCCGTCGCTTTAGTGGTGTCACCTTGAGTGATATAACGCAATTGTGTGTCTGAGGGGCGACTGTAATCGGTTTCGAGGTCCTGCCAACCTTCAACAGTAAGCTGGGATTGGTTTTCTGAAGTAATTGTTTCAGTCTGGACACGCTTTTCAGTCGGAGGAAGGGGTTTTGAAGCACATCCGGTCAGCGTTAATGTTGTTGCCAATAGAGACAGCGTCAATTTTTTCGACATGTTTTCATCCATAAAAGTAACGGTTTTTGCTATGGGAGATAACATCGGCAAAAAGGCGGAAAACTTTATCTACACTGCAAATTTGCTGTCGGCTGGATTAATGCATCAGGTAAATGAGGGGGAATTTCGCTGAGCTATAACGACCATCAGGATACGTTATTCGTACCCCGATGCAGTTATGCAACGCTATTCGAATAGCGGTTCAGGCCGTAGCTGAAGAAACTGAACTCGCATCCGAAGATGGGTAATCTTCCTGCCGTTATAACGACGGAAAATATCAATCTTCATTCTGTTTATTGCTATCCCACAGCCACATCATCTGCGTGATAGCCTTGTTCAGCTCATCAAGGCTGGCACCATCGCGCGCCTGAATCGATATACCAAACAAAAAAGTACTGAACATTGCCGCTAATGCTTTCACATCGACGCTTTTATTAAGTTGTTCCGTCGCAACGCCACGCTCAATTGTTGCGACAACGCCTGCCCTGGTGCGATTACGCGAGCGCTCCAGCGGTTCAGCGACAGCAGCATTTTCAGCGGAGGGCGCGCTCATCGCCCCCAGACCTACCATGCAGCCGGATGGATGTCCTGGCTCACATTGCATTTTTGCTGAACGGCGTAACGTCGTTTCAAGGGCATCGCGAGCTGACAGGTTGTTATCCCATAAGAACTCGGTGACCTGAGCATAAGTGGCGATATAACGCTGCACGCACTCCCGGAATAGCGCTTCTTTCGATCCAAAAGCGGCATAGAAACTGGGCGCTGAGATGCCGTTGTTGATCCCGGCCTTCAGTTGGGCGAGTGAGGTTGATTCATAGCCATGCTGCCAGAAAAGAAACATGGCATCTTCAATCGCCTTATCTCTGTCAAACGTTCTTGGTCGGCCCATAGTCGCCATTGTTTTCTCCCGTCAGAATCTAACGATTAACATACTAATCGATACATATGTCGTTGACAAAGATTTCCTCTCTAACTAATGTATCGATCGATACACAAGTAGACCCCATAAGTTGGCACCCGGTTATACCGGGTACAAATTTCCACACCAATATATATACCAATCGGTACATATCACAACATTGAAGGACGTATGGAGAACGAGACCATCTTTACACAACCGAATGAGCGAGCAGCCTCGCAACCCCATTCAGAAACACAGAGGCTGCCAGTTTCAGCGTTACTTGCCCTGGCAATGACAGGTTTCATCTGCATCATTACTGAAACGTTGCCAGCCGGATTATTGCCGCAAATCGCGTCTGGTTTGAGTATCTCGAATTCCCTCGCAGGTCAGACCGTGACTGCTTATGCTCTTGGCTCACTATTGGCTGCGATACCGCTGACCATTGCCACGCAAAGCTGGCGACGCCGCAATGTGCTGCTGCTTGCCATTGCCGGTTTCTTTATTTTCAACTCGATTACCGCGTTGTCCTCACATTACTGGCTCACACTGATGGCACGATTCTTTGCCGGGGTAGCGGCAGGGCTGTCATGGAGCCTGCTGGCCGGTTATGCGCGTCGTATGGTTGCCATCCACCAGCAGGGTAAAGCTATGGCGATTGCTATGGTCGGAACGCCAATCGCCCTTTCACTGGGCCTGCCATTGGGAACATGGCTTGGTGGGGTAATCGGCTGGAGAAGTGCCTTTGCCGGGATATCTGCCCTGACCGTTGTGCTGGTGATATGGGTGCTGACCAGCGTACCCGATTATCCGGGGCAGTCCCGCCATGAACGCCTGCCGCTGCTGCACGTACTGACTACCAAAGGGGTACGCCCGGTCCTCAGCGTCGTTATTACCTGGATGCTGGCGCACAACATTCTTTATACCTACATCGCACCATTTCTTGATTTGGCGGGCCTCGCTTCACAGACAGATGTCATTCTGCTCACTTTTGGACTCGCGGCATTGCTGGCGATCGCGGTTACCGGGCGTCTGGTAGATCGCCATCTGCGTACCTGTGTGCTGGCTAGCCTTGCCATTTTTACGCTGGTTTCTGTGGTGTTTATGACCTCTGCACAAGTACCGGCGGTGATTTATGCCGGTGTAGCGGTATGGGGATTCACTTTCGGTGGTGCAGCAACGCTGCTGCAAACCGCGTTGGCGGATAGCGCGGGCGAGGGCGCTGATCTTGCGCTCTCGATCAATGTGGTGGCATGGAACGGCGCTATCGCAGCTGGCGGTCTTGTTGGCGGCATTTTGCTCAATAACTGGGGGGCACAGGTTTTCCCACCGGTGCTCATCCTGCTGCTGATCATCGCATTTCTTATCACATGGCGGGCGCGGGAACAGGGGTTCAGAGCAGGTGCGCGCCCAGGGCATTAATCCTTTTCCTCATTCCGCTTAAAGCAGGAGATAACCATGACACACGTAACCGTATACGTTACCTACGCCGGAACGACAGGGTCCCGTTTTGACCGGGATTACTACCACAACAAGCATCTTCCGTTGGTGATGGCGTCATTTGCCCGCTACGGCCTGCTCAGCGTTGCAGCCTTTTATCCGGCAGTGCCTCAGCCAGGAACCGTTGCGATATGCGAATGCATTTTCCGCGATGACAGCGCCATCGAAGCTTCTTTTACTTCACCTGAGGTCACTGCGGTAATGGCAGACGTCGTGCAGTTTACGGATATTGCGCCGGTGCGTGTACGCGCCAGCCAAATCTAATTCATCAGAGGACAACATCATGAACATTGGCATCATTGGGATGGGCGAGATGGGGAGTGCCATTGCCCGAAATTTAGTGGCTGCCGGACACCGGGTATATGCCTGGAGCCGCTCAGGCCGTGAGATTGAGGGCATCATAAACGTCAATGCGCCGGAAGAGACGTTGCTGGGTGATGTCGCAATAACTCTGCTTTCTGACGATGCAGCAATCCAGCAAGTCATCATCGATGGCGACTTGCTTGCCGGAGCCAACCCAAATCTCGTGCATATTATTTCCTCAACCATATCGGTAAGTTTTTCACAGCAACTAGCCCTGGTTCATCAACAAGCCGGGATAAGTTATGTAGCAGCGCCGGTGTTGGGCCGGCCGGATGTCGCCGCACGCGGGGAGCTGAATGTCCTTGCTGCCGGTCTGCCGGATGCGTTGGACCGAGTGAGGCCGGTGCTGGACGTCATCAGCAAACGCGTATGGGAAATGGGAGAGAAACAAACGGCTGCACATGCAGCGAAGATCGCCTGCAACATGATGATCACTATGGCGATTGAAGCGATGGCGGAGGCTGTAGTGCTCACGGAATCCAATGGACTGGATCGAGTACAATTCTTTGATCTCATACTCAATACATTGTTTGGCGGCCGGAGCTATCAGGTCTATTCACGAAACATCATGGCAGAGCTTTATGAACCGGGGTTCAAAGCCAGTCTGGGCCTGAAAGACCTGGGACTCGCCAGAGAAGCCGCCGCAACATTGAGTGCAGACCTGCCCATGCTGGCAGCAGTGAACGAGCAAATGGCCCGCGCTGTTCATGCTGACGGAGGTGACAAAGACTGGTCGGTCATCGCTGATTATACCATTCGGTCGGCGAACAGACGCTGAGCAATGGGCAAAGAACTAACTTCCAGCATCTAAATAGAAGATATTGGCGTCTAAAATGTTGCATATATAACCTACAAGGTATAATTTTTTATAGCTTGTGGGTTATAGGAGATTGATGGAATTGGCCTGGGAAATCATCACACGGACGTTATTTGATAACTGGTTTGAGGCTCAAGCTGACGAGGTGCAGGAAGAGATTTTAGCCCACTTTGGCATTCTCGAGGAAGACGGTTCTAACCTGGGGCGCCCACAGGTCGACCAGCTTAACGGCTCAAATTAACCAATATGAAAGAATTGCGAGTACAGGTTGGTGGACACCCGTTCCGCTTGTTCTTTGCGTTCGATCCAACACGTAAGGCAATTGTCTTATGCGCCGGTGATAAGAAGGGCCAGGTCGAAAAACTATTTTACAGACGAATGATTAAAATTGCAGATGCTGAGTACGCATCACATCTGAAATCACTAGAGGCAAAAGAAGATGGCGACGGATAAAAAATTGCTCGAAAAATGCTCACCTGAAAGCCAGGCGCGCATTGCTGCGAGAACTGCTGAAATCCGGCAGGAAATCACATTAGCGAAACTGCGCGAAGAATTAGAAGTATCACAAACTCAGCTTGCGGCCGCGCTGGGTATTAGCCAACCTTCGATAGTGAAGATTGAAAAGGTTGATAATGACCCTAAACTGTCAACCCTGAAACGTTACGTCGCTGCCCTGGGTGGTGAGTTGGCGCTTGATGTCACCTTGCCAGATGGTAAGCGTATTGCGCTTAATCTGTAAAAACCACAGATGCCGCATCAAAAAGTGGGGCTTTTTATCCACTTCAACCAGGTGATGTGTCATGACTTTTTGCACCATGACCTTCTCGTACAGCTAAGGCATAGCATGAGTACGCAGGGTTCCTGAATTAAGACAGATTCAGGAAATCTTTTAACGTCAGCTGAAATCCAGCGGATATCTTCTCGATAGTCGCCAACGTCGGACTCGATTCTCCTCGCTCGATCTGACCGAGCATTGATTTGCTGACCCCGGTCATTCTCTCTGTTTCACTCAAACTCCAGCCCTGCGCTTTTCTCAAATGTCGCAAGCGTTCAGAGATATAAATGTCAATCGAAGCCATTTTCACCTTCATCAATACTGGAGTTGATTTAATTCTGATTGATTTTTTTATATTCCAATGAAAGGATGCAAACAAGCAATTCTCGTAGCCAGCAAAAATATAAGAACAGGCTATGACAAAAATAAGATATTCATATTATACAAGGCGGAGATCATGGAGCAAAAGAAGAATCCGGACATCGCAAATGGTGATAAAACACTCGACCGCTTTGACATGGCAATACTCCGAATTTTACAGCGCGACAGCTCTATCGCTAATGTCACCCTGGCTGAGAAAATCAACCTCAGCCCTCCCGCTTGTCTGCGCCGTGTCGAACGGTTAAAAAAGCTCGGTTTTATAAAAAGCACTGTTGCATTACTCAACCCGGAAACATTAAATGCGGGTCTGGTCGTGATGATTGGCATTGTTCTTGATCGTTCCACTCCTGAATCTTTTAAAGATTTCGAAGGTGAAGCCGGTAAAATACGCGGCTGCATGGAATGCCATATGGTCAGCGGTGAGTTCGACTACATTATGTTAATTCGCACCGCAGATAACCAGAGCTTTAATAAACTCCACGCCGAGCAATTATTATTTCTTCCCGGTGTACGCCAGATCCGTTCATTTATTGGTTTGCGTGAGGTGTTTTCTACCACACAAATACCTTTATAAAACGGTCCTCATGCTTTTTTCCGCGTCAGTAACGCAATACCCAGAGCAATCAGCAACGCGCCCGCCATCAGGGGTAATGTCAGTTCTTCGTGCAATGCAGGCACCGACACCAGCAGGCCGGTAATCGGCACCAGCAACATCATTGATGAAAGGGTGACGCCAGATAACCACGTACTGGCGGCATTGACCGCACAAAAACAGAACGCCGTGGCGACCGGCCCCACAAATAAGGTGATTGCTAACAGCTCGCGGGAGTTATCGCCGCTCCAGTTGCCCTCAAATCCCCATGCCAGCGGCAGTAGCACCAGGGTAGCGAGCAGCATTTGCCACGGTGCCAGTTCAAAGGCATTGAGTCGGGAACCAGTATGGCGCAAATGCAAAATGCAGATAGCCCAGCAAAGAGAAGCCAGCAACAACAGTCCGTTGGCGATAATTTGCCCGTGATCGTGCCAGTCGAGAGCAATTGGATTAAATAATACCACAATACCAATAATGCCAATTAACGCACCTGACAACTGGAGTGAGGATAATTTTTCTTTAAACAGAAACACTGAAGCTGGTACGACCCACAATGGCGTTGTGTAAGCCAAAACGGCAGATTTTCCGGCGGGCAGATAATTCATCGCAATACACCCCAGCGCAGTAAACGCCATCATCTGTAACAGGCCGACACTGAATATCACCGGCAACTCCCGACGGCCAGGAATACGTATCCGTTCTATCGATAACTGCAATAAAAAAAGGACGGCCGCACTGGAGGAAAAACGCAATGTAGAAAACCACAATGGCGTGATATGTGAAAGACCCGCTTTCATCACCGGCCAGTTACACCCCCATAAAATAATCGCAACGACTAATAAAATAATGCCTTTCAACATCCCTTGGCGGGCACTGCTCGCATATTGGTAATTTTCAGTCATGTGATTATTCATTATTAATATGGGGGAGGAATGGACAAAGAAATAGCATTGTTAGCCGCATGCGTTCAATAGAAGGCAATGATGAATTCAGGGGTTCTGCATCACGTCAGCCTTGCTCAGCAAAATCATGTTAACCTTATGATTTTTAATCAAAAATACAAAGAAAGGTCGATGGCAGTCCATTGGCGATGTTAATTTTATTTCGTCATGACGCCGAAAAATGTAACTTCCAGTCGCGATCCTAAAAATGAATGGATTTTTATTAAAAAATACGTGATTAAAACGGAATGTTAAAAACAAACACGATGCGATATTGTTATTTCGCAAACCAATATCAACTGCGCAGCATAATTTAAGGCGTGCGACTTCATTTATCCCGGAGAGAGCTATGAATCTTGAAAAATTCCCCCGTTATCCTCTGACTTTTGGTCCATCGCCGATTACCCCACTGAAACGTCTGAGTGCGGAGTTAGGCGGTAAAGTAGAACTTTACGCCAAGCGCGAGGACTGCAACAGCGGTCTGGCCTTCGGTGGCAACAAAACCCGTAAAATGGAATATCTGATCCCGGAAGCACTGGCGCAGGGTTGTGACACGCTGGTTTCCATTGGTGGCGTGCAGTCCAACCAGACGCGCCAGGTTGCCGCTGTGGCCGCACATCTCGGGATGAAATGTGTTCTGGTGCAGGAGAACTGGGTGAACTATGCCGATGCCGTCTATGACCGCGTTGGCAATATCGAGCTTTCACGCATTATGGGTGCCGATGTGCGCCTTGATTCTGCCGGTTTCGATATCGGGATCCGCGAAAGCTGGAAACAGGCGATGGAAGAAGCGGCAGAAAATGGCGGCAAACCGTTCCCGATCCCGGCAGGATGTTCAGAACATCCCTACGGCGGCCTGGGCTTTGTCGGCTTTGCCGAAGAGGTTCGTCAGCAGGAGAAAGAGCTGGGCTTTAAATTTGATTACATCGTAGTCTGCTCAGTCACCGGCAGTACCCAGGCGGGCATGGTGGTGGGATTTGCCGCTGATGGCCGTTCACGTAATGTCATTGGTATTGATGCTTCAGCCAAACCCGAGAAGACCAAAGCCCAAATCCTGCGTATTGCGCAGAATACAGCTAACCTGGTCGAACTGGGACGTGAAATCACCGAAGAGGACGTAGTGCTGGATACCCGTTACGGCGGCCCGGAATACGGCTTACCGAGCGAAGGCACGCTGGAAGCGATTCGCCTGTGCGCCCGTACCGAAGGGGTACTGACCGATCCGGTTTACGAAGGCAAATCCATGCAGGGCATGATTGATATGGTACGTAATGGCGAATTCCCGGAAGGTTCGAAAGTGCTCTATGCCCACCTGGGGGGTGCGCCAGCCCTGAGTGCTTACAGCTATATCTTCCGTAACGGTTAATCCCTCGGGATAATTCATTCGTAGCTACCGTCTTGAACGTCAAGCGGTAGCTGCGTAATTTTCATCCCACTTCATCCGCGTTTTCAGCACCCCGAAGCACTGATGAACCAGCTTGCGCATCACCGCTCCAAGCGCGGCCTTGCTGGCTTTGCCCTTCGCGATTAGCCTCTGGTACAGCGCCTTCGCCGGGGCATTCCACCTGATCGCTACGATCGCCGCCATATACAGTTTCGCCCTTACGTCTGCCGGGCCTGTTTTTGACATCCGCGCACGCCCCCTGACTGAGCTCCCGGACGTTTTTTCCACCGGTACCACAC
>NZ_CP024639.1:0-224800 GCF_009728735.1 Pantoea phytobeneficialis | reverse complement strand
TGGTACCGGTGGAAAAAACGTCCGGGAGCTCAGTCAGGGGGCGTGCGCGGATGTCAAAAACAGGCCCGGCAGACGTAAGGGCGAAACTGTATATGGCGGCGATCGTAGCGATCAGGTGGAATGCCCCGGCGAAGGCGCTGTACCAGAGGCTAATCGCGAAGGGCAAAGCCAGCAAGGCCGCGCTTGGAGCGGTGATGCGCAAGCTGGTTCATCAGTGCTTCGGGGTGCTGAAAACGCGGATGAAGTGGGATGAAAATTACGCAGCTACCGCTTGACGTTCAAGACGGTAGCTACGGAATCTGTCAGTTTTACCCACCATTACACCCTGGCAGCTTTAGCCATTGTCGCAGCCATTGCTGCTGGTTTTGACGAGTTAATATCGTTCGCACTTGCGTCAGCGCAGCGTTCTGTTCCATAGGGGCAGGTGGACGAATCATTTCGCACCATAGCAAATGCCAGCCGAGTTGAGTTTCAATCGGATGGCTCACGCCATTCGGTTTCATCGCAAACAAGACGCTTTCCAGTTCAGGAAACAGCAAACCCCGGCTGATCCAGCCCATACGGCCGCCCTCCAGCGCGCTGGGGCAATGAGACCAGCGTTGCGCCAGTGAATTAAAGTGCTGCCGGGAGGTGATGATTTGCTGGCGTAGTTGCTGGATCTGGTGATACATGGCCGGGCGATCATTGTCCGTTGTCAGTAGCAGGTGCCAGCACAAACGCTGCTCCGGGCGCATAAATTTGTCCTGGTGTTGTCGGTACCAGGCCAGCACCTGCAACTCATCGGGTGCAGGGGCCTGTTCTGCCACGCGCGCCAGTTGAATTTCCATGCGCGCATGATGCTGGATGATTGACGTCCGTTCAGCGTCAGAAAAAACCTGTTCAGCCAACAGGGGACTGAGTGACGTTGTCACGCTGATAAGATGCTTTTCCGGGATAGGATCATTACCCGCCGCTCCGGCCAGCGCACACTCCATCTTTCGCTGGCGTTGCCAGAGCCGGTGAAACTCCGCCTGTTGGCTGACGGATAGCGCTTCCGGTGAGCACTGCCAGCGAGATTGTGCCAGTTGTTGCCGGGAAAAACGTTCCCACAGTTCGGGCATGGCGGTTATTCCTCCAGCAATTTGATGGCGCTGGCAGGGACCTGGAACCAGCGTTCACCAAACATAACGGTATAGATTTCGCCATTCTCCCCCTGGTCGGTGCGTTCAATGCGGCCACGCGCCCCCGACCGCACCGCAACTTTCCCCTCCACCGTCAGGGTATGACGACAAATAACGCTGTCGCCATACTGAAAATGCCCGGCATGCCAGGCCGCCGCTGCGCTGATAATCTCTTGCTCGCGACAACCGACAATCATGTCACTGGTGAGAAAGTGGACCTGATAAATAATCTGGTCCAGCAAAAAAGTCCCGCATGAACGCACAAAGCCGGTACTACCGCGACGAACCAGTAACTCACCCGTCGCATAACCGTACATGGTGCCGTCATTACGGATGGCGCGGATTACCCTGACTTCATCGCCTAAGGCGAATTTTGTTCTCATGCCTGACTCCCTTGCGTGTAGTGCTGATAACTCTCAGCCAATAAGCGCCGGGCCAACAGCCAGGGCGCACGCGGTTCAGCCTCGAGATGATTTTGCAACGGCACGTTGTCACGTATCTTGCGGTGAAATTCGCGCAACACCGGCAGGCAACAAGGCTTCAACAGCGTGGCATCGTAATCGACAGCAAAAAACACAAAAAAGGATTCCGCCGTGTCCAGCGCATCAACGCCGGGAATCTGATAAAACCATTGCATATTAGATCCTTAGCGTTGATGCAGATTCACCACACAACTGGTCATAAAGGGCGATCAACTCGTAATCCTGCGGGATACGTTTCCAGCTTTCGGCAAAGCGACGGATCGCCGCCAGCAACAGATCAATCTGTAGCGTGTCGAGGGTATATCCCATTTTGCTGAATACCCCATCTACCGCCTGCCGCCCGGAGTGTTTACCCAGCACCAGCCGATATTCCCGCCCCACCAGCGCCGGATCGATGGCCTGATAACTCTCGCGATCGCGCAGCAGGGCGGCGACATGCACGCCGGATTCATGGGTGAACACCTGATCGCCCACCAACGGGCGCTGCACGTCAATGGTACGTTGCGCGGCGGTAGCGACCTGCTGGCACAGCGCAGGAAGCAAACGAAAATCGACGCCGCAGTCCTGCCCCAGGCAACGGCTGAGACCGAGCGCAACGGTCTCCAGCGCAGCATTACCCGCGCGTTCACCCAATCCCAGCACCGTGGTGTTCACACTGGTTGCGCCAGCCTGAACGGCGGCTAGCGTATTGGCCGTTGCCAGACCCAAATCATCGTGCGCATGCATTTCAATTTCTGACGGCCAGACGCTACGCAACGCGGAGATACGGGCTGCGGTGGTGAAGGGATCAAGTACACCAAGGGTATCGGCAAAGCGTAACCGTTGTGCGCCGGCTTCCCGCGCCGCCTCCGCCACCAAGCGCAGATCGTTGTCACTGGAGCGGGAGGCATCTTCACATCCCACACAAACCTTCATCCCCAGCGAGCGCGACAACACAATGAGGTTGGCAAGCCGCTCCAGCAGCACCGGCAGTGCCTCGCGTAATTTGTACTGCCGCAGCTTCTCGGAGGTGGGCAGGGAGATATCGACCCAGTCCATCCCCAGCTCTGCGCTCTGACGAATCTCGTCACCGCTCATCCGACACCAGGTCATCAAGATGGCAGCGGGCAGATGGCGGCGTACCAGTTGGATACGAGTGCGTTCCTCCTCGCCCATAGCCGGGGTGCCCACTTCCATTGCCGTGATACCGGCATCAAATAACGCTTCTGCGATAGCAATTTTTTCACTGGCGCGAAACGCAACGCCGGGACTCTGCTCACCGTCGCGCAGGGTGGTATCATTGATCAACACCGTAGACATCGCTGTCACTCCTTAACCGTAAGTGGGCATAAAGGCGGCTTGTTCCGGGGCGGGTTTACCGTCCTGCCAGTAAGGCGACAGCAAGCGCAGGCGGGCGATAATCGCGGGCAGTGTCTGGATGACGTACTCAATCTCTTTTTCCCGCGTGTAACGAGATAACGAGAAACGAATGCTGCCGTGCGCAGCCGTGTAGGGAATATTCATTGCCCGCATCACATGCGAGGGTTCCAGCGATCCCGAGGTGCAGGCGCTACCGCTGGAAGCCGCAATCCCGGCCTGATTCAGCAGCAACAAAATGGCTTCCCCTTCGATATATTCAAACGCCAGATTGACGGTGCCAGGCACGCGTGGCGACTTGCCACCCATCACCCTGACGGAGGGAACGTGCGCGACCACGCTTTCCTGAAGGAGATCCCGTAGCCGGGCGAGGGTGCTCATCCCTGGCAGATGCACCTGCGCCAGCTCGCACGCCATACCCATACCCACGATGCCGGCAATGTTTTCCGTACCAGCACGGCGTCCCCGTTCCTGGTGACCGCCGCGCAGCAACGGTCGGAAGCGCGTGCCGCGCCGCAAATAAAGGCAGCCTACCCCTTTCGGGCCGTGCAGTTTGTGGGCAGAGCAGGAGAGCATATCGATGTTCGTTTGCCGGACATTGAGAGGGATCTTTCCCACCACCTGTACCGCATCGCAGTGAAACAAGGCGCCAGACTCATGTGCCAGCGTTGCCATCTCCTCCACCGGAAACATCACCCCGGTTTCGTTATTGGCCCACATGACACTCACCAGCGCCACCCGCTGACTCAACGCTTGTCGGTACTGCGCCATATCGATGGCACCCTCGCTGTCGACCGCCAGCCGATGAATCAGGTAACCCTGACGTTCGAGATATTCACACACCTCCAGCGTGGCCGGATGTTCTACCGCGGTGGTAATGATTTCCCGTCTCTCCGGCTGTGCTTCGACTGCGCTATGGATCGCGGTGGAGGTGGCTTCGGTGGCGCAGGAGGTAAAGATAATTTCACTGCTGTGTTCCGCCCCCAGCAGCGCCGCCACCTGTTGATGTGCGCGTTCTAATGCAGCCCGCGACGGCGTGCCGAAGTCATGGATCGAGGAGGGATTACCGTAATAGTCAGTTAAGAACGGCATCATCGCTTCAAGCACCATCGGATCAATACGGGTGGTGGCGTTGTTATCCAGATAAACCTGTTTCATATGCGTATTCCC
The DNA here is from genome assembly GCF_009728735.1 of Pantoea phytobeneficialis. Taxonomy (NCBI): domain Bacteria; kingdom Pseudomonadati; phylum Pseudomonadota; class Gammaproteobacteria; order Enterobacterales; family Erwiniaceae; genus Pantoea; species Pantoea phytobeneficialis. Next base: position 220,632 of record NZ_CP024639.1, on the reverse strand, counting down.
CTATCGTTAACGACGGTCTAAGCCGCGACCACTTCCATATAACAACCGGTGCGTTCCATCAGCTTTTGCTGCAACCAGGCGAGGGTCATATCGGTCATCATGCAGCCGCTGCAACTGCCGGTCAGGCTGACGGTGACGGTGTGATTGGCAACATTGACCAGTGACATATCACCGCCATCGGCCTGAATATGGGGACGCAACTCGGTAATGGTTTCCATCACCTCCTGCCAGTGCGGATCTTTAGCGGGGCTAAGCGGGGCGGTGGCTTCGGGAGCGCTGGCGAGAATAGTGGCGAGCGCCAGCTCGATTTTTTCATGGCAGGAAGTACAGCCGCCGCCCGCTTTGGTGTAGTTAATCACCTCCTCAAGCGTGGTCAGGCCGTTACTGAGCACGGCACGGCGAATGTGTCCCTCATCAACGCCGAAGCATTTGCAAATCAGCGCGCCTTCCTCGTGGTCATCGTCGAGTGTCAGGCCGCGATAATTGGCAATCGCCGCATGGAGGGCTTCCTGGCCCATCACCGAACAATGCATTTTTTGCGGCGGCAGGCCATCGAGGTAGTCAGCGATTTGTTGATTGGTGACCAGCTCCGCTTCAGCAAGGGTGCGGCCAATAATCAGCTCGGTCAGGGCCGACGAAGAGGCAATGGCGCTGCCGCAACCAAAGGTCTGAAATCCGGCTTCCAGGATGGTTTCATTTTCCGGGTCAACCCGTAGCATCAGTCGCAGGGCATCGCCACAGCTCAGGGATCCCACGTCGCCAATCGCGTTAGCTTCATCCACCACTCGGGCATTGCGGGGATTGAAGAAATGGTCTTTCACCTTCTCAGAATAATTCCACATGCTTTCAGCTCCCAGGACTATGACGGAAAGCGCTTTGGCGCATTTCCCCGCGTAATAAATAGCGGGATATCACTAGCAAGCAAAAGCAGTACCAGAAATTAAAGTCGTTAATATTCAGTTTGATAGATGATTAAGTGGCAAAAAAACCGCGATCAGTGTCGCGGTTAAATGTGGGGTTTGTCACAGTTGTGTCAGAGAAACGACTAGCGGAGGTTTTTATCATCCCATTCCTTTTCCTCCAGCAGTCGGGCGAAGCGTTCGGGATCACGCATCTTTTTGCGCTGCTCTTTGTCGTACCAGTAGTGATGTATTTCCTGGAGCAATTCCCCAATGGTGGTGGTCGCCGGCACACGCACGGCGCGCACGCCAATTTGTAGCAGTTGGCGAAACACCCTTTCGCCGATTGCCACACAATACAGGGTGACACAATCTTCCAGCGCGTTGATGCGGCAGCTGATTTTCTCCTCCAGATGACCTGAAAATACCGAAAAGTCGGCCACCCGTAACAGCATGACTTCATGTTCCTTTACGCCATACACCACCAGACGTGGGGTCGCGCCAAAATGCTGGTCAACATGAAGACAATCCGAACTGGCGAAGGCCACTTTCATCGGCCACTCCTCAGCGCAGACCGTACTGAACTGCCGGTTAATGTGGTACATGCTGTGCTCCCGGAGCAAATTGCTGACGTAAGGGTGAGTGCCAGGGCGTAAGGGAATGGTGGTGCTGGCTCATCACATTCGCCAGCTCAAATAGGCTGTCGCGCATTCCCATATAACCCTGCCGCACCCGACGAAACTCGCCCAGCCGGTCATAAATGGGAAAACCGGCGCGAATCAGGGATAAACCTGCGTGCTGTGCCAGATCGACCGCATGCGAGTTCGCCACCAACAGGTTGGCCGGGGTGAGACGCAGCAGATCCTGCATATCCTCCAGGTCACCGATCACCACCTTTTCTACCGGCAAACGGGATAATCCCTTCTGGCTGACCGGGGCAATAATCGGACCGGGTACCATGCCCTGGCTGGCAGCAAAATCACACCAAGCCGCCAGCAAATCGCCTTCTGCTGCCATCGCTATCGGCACCCCCTGCAACCACATATGACAGTCGATCATCGCATCCTGAAGCTGCCCGCGCTGCCGTTCAATCCAGCCTGGTACGTTGCGACCGGAGATCAACTTCAGTTGATTGATAAATTGATCGCAGAAATCCAGCGTCATCAGATGCGGCAAGGCGATCACCTCACCACGACTGCGTCTGCCCAGCAGCGCAGCAGCATGCGACAGTGAGACACCGATGGCGAAGGTGCACAAGCTCTGTCCCATCTGTTCTATCTGCGACAGGGACGAGCCCCCCTGTGTCACCGGAGAAAAGTCGCCGCTCGCCAGATGTCCATCGAGCGATAACGACAGATCCGGCACCATCACGGGCTGCAAGCCAAACGCCTCGACATAGCTGCGCAGTAACTCCGCATCGCCGGGGGTGATCAGATGGCTCAACAGCAGGTTGACGCGTCGGTTCCTTCCCGCAGGCAGCGGGGTTTCCGGTATCCATTGCTCAATCATGCTTTCCACCACGGCACTGAAACCATTCTCCAGCGAGCCATAAAAGTCGGGGGTGTTGACGGTTAATAGCGCCACCCCTTTATGGCGTGGAGAGGCCTCGCGAAACTGACGTACCACGCGGGAAATATCGCTACCCTGCGCCTCCGACAACCCGGTGCTGAGTAGCACGATAGCTTTCGGGTTATTGCGCTGACACAGCGTGTTGAGCGCCGTCATGATATTGTCGTCGGCCCCCATAATGGTCGACGTCGGGTCCATCGCGGTGGATTGCAGTGGGATCGGGTCGTGAAAATGTTGGATAAAAAACACCTTAGCAAAGGCGCTGCACCCCTGCGCACCATGTACCAGCGGGATACAGTGTTCAAACCCCATGCTGGCAAGGATGGCCCCCAGCGGCTGTCCACTTTTGATCGGGCTGACGGCTAACGGTTTTTTCGAACGAATAATCTCTGCCATAACCTGCTCCTGTGATTAATGCCACGGTGCGCGCGCATGGGTTTGGGTCCATATCGGGCTTTCCAGCGTCTGGCACAGTTGCTCGGCCAGGGTGACAATGCCCCGATATCCCGCATAGGCATGCTCACGTTCCTGATTGATATCGAGGAACGGCAGCCGTGCTTTATAGGCGGTATACATGTTGCGCCCACCGGCGATCATCATGTCTGCCTGGTAGCGATACACCACATCGAGCAAGGTGCGGGCGTTACCTTCATCCAGCATCAAAGCATCGTCGCCCATCAGCTCGCGGATACGTTGTTTATCCTCTTCGGTGGATTTTCGCGTACCGGTGGCAACCACGGTCATACCCAGATCCTGTAACGCCGACACCACCGACCAGGATTTCACGCCACCGGTATAAAGCAGCGCTTTGCGCCCACGCAGGCGCTCTCGGAAGGGGGCCAGAGCCTGATTAGCCGCCTGTTCTTCACGCTCAATCACGGCGTCGGTACGCCGCATCAGGTCGTGATCTTCGGTTAACGCGGCCAACTGCCGCAGGGATTCCGAAGTGGCACGCACACCGTAGAAACTGCCTTCAAACCACGGGATGCCATAGCGTTGTTCGAGGGCGCGCGCCACGTTGATTAACGCGCGGGAGCACACCAGCATATTGACCTGCGCACGATGCAACGTCTGGATCTCGGCGAAACGTCCATCACCGGACAGGGTACCCAGCACGCGAATGCCCAGTTCATCCAGCAACGGCTGGATATGCCAGAACTCCCCGGCGATATTGTATTCACCGATCAAACCAATATCGTGACGATGTTCCGGCAGAAAAGGGGAATCTTCGGGCCACGGGGCCGGTTCACGCCCACCAATCACCTGTTTGACCATCATCTCCCCGGCCAGCCGATTACCGAGGTTTTTGCTGCCATAAAAACCGGCAACATCAATGGCGATCACCAGCACGCCGGTGGCGGTTGCCGCCGCCCGGCACACCGCCTCGATATCGTCACCCTCCATCGCCGGGACACAGGTGTTATAGATAAATACCGCCGCCGGATGGTAACGATTGACGATATGCCGCACCGCGTGAAATAAGCGGCGCTCCCCATTACCCATGATCACATCCTGTTCATTTAAATCGGTGGTCAGGCCCAGCCGGTTAATCAGCGCCCCCGAACTGAAACTGCCGCGATTATCCCAGGAACTGCCGGTGCAACCGATTGGGCCATGAACCAGATGCGCCACATCGGCAATCGGTAGCAGCGTGATTTGCGCGCCATCAAAGGCGCAACCTCCCGCCGTCGCGCCGGGTTTTGGCGCGCTACAACCGGACTTTTGTTTGTGGTTATGCTCACAGGCAGGCTCATCCAGCAGCGCCAGTATCTCGTTCCCCTTCATAGTGACCTCATTGACAGATTGGGTTACCTTGCCTGTTGCAAATCGCAGACCAGCTAATGCGCATTGATTTTAAAGAAGAAAATGTTGTCGTTTTTACGACAAAGCAGACAATGACGACAGGGACCCCACAAGACACACTGTGCCTTGTGAGGCAGAGGGCGGATCAGAACACGCGGCTTTCTAACGGATTGGCACGGTCGAGTCGTTTCGCCAGCCACGGCGGTAATCGTCCGGCAAGCAGCGTTTTGATGTTGTCGCACTGGGACGAGATCGCCAGTCCGGGTGCCACTTTCATCGGGTGGATGTTGTGACGGATCAACCGGGCTGCTGCTGGTCCGCCAATCGCTTCACAAAACAATAACTGGCAGTCATCCAGTAACTTCGCCCGAACTTCATTTGGCTCATCCTCCTGCGGCGCAGAAGGATAACGGCGCAAGCTGTGCAGCCAGCACCCCTCATCGTCAAAACCGTAAATAAAGAACAACCGCCCCTGACCAAAATGGCCATTGATCATCAGACCGTCCTGCGAACAAAAGGCTACGCGCAACTGGGGTTTCCGCTGCGGCAAGGTTTCAATATGCAGATGCCAGGGCAACTCCCCGCGCAGACAGGATCGAATGCGTGACCAGCGTCCCGGTGACATCATCACCTCCTGACCAGGAAAGTTGGCTTCGAGCTGACGCTGAGTGAAAGCCGCGAGGCGGGCAGGGGTCAGCGCTTCATCCAAATCGTGGGTCAGCCAGGCCATGATCTGCGCAGGTTGTAACTCCGGCAGGCATTGAAACAGCGCCAGCATACGCCAGAAAAGTACATCGTTATCAGACATCATCTCCCCTCCTGCATTTGTGCATCGCGGCTGGCGCGCAGGCTCACCGGGAAGTTCGGACGTCCCGGCTGCTCGCTGACGTAGTAGCAACGCCCCCCCTCCAGCAAAATCGCTCCGCCCCAGCGTTCCGGCGTATCATGTTCAACCTGCGTCACTTTGGCCTCCAGATCCTGCTTGGCGATATAACAATACAAGTCGGCACCACGTTGTCGAAAAATCACCCTTGGCATCACGTCCTCCTGTGGCCCCGCTCCGGCGGGGCGCATGATGGTTAACGGATAAGGTCAAAGCCGTAATCGGTTTTGCCGAGTTTGATGGTGTCTTTGTCCACTTTCTCCAGCACGGCGTTCACCAGCGTGGTGAGCATGCTCATGGCACCTTCGTAGCCCCAGGTGGTCTGGCGATGCAGGTGGTGGCGATCGAACAACGGGAAGCCAAGACGAATGAGCGGCACCTCAAATTGCTCGCCTTTCGCCAGGGTGTCGCGCTGGATGAATTTGGCGTAGGAGTTACCGATCATAAAGTCCGGCTGACGCGTAAACATCAGTGAGCGGAAATGCCACAGGTCGCAGTTGATGAATACTTCACTTTCTTTGCCATAGGGTGACGCTTCCAGCATCTTTTTCATGGCTTTCTGCCAGCGCTTGTTGCCGTTGTGACACAACACCACCGTTGGCTCACAGCCCAGCTCCAGCAGAAAACGTGTTAAGCCCATAACGAAATCCGGGTCGCCATACAGCCCGAATTTTTTACCGTGCAGCCAGGAGTGGGAATCCAGCATCATATCCACCAGGCGGCCACGTTCCAGCGCCAGCGCAGCGGGGATGGGTTTGCCGGTGAGCTGGCTGATGGTCATCAGTAGGTCGTCGGTCGCAGCCAACCCCATTGGCACCTGCACCTCAGTCGCAGGCTGATTCCACATCTCCTGTACCACTTTTTTGCTTTTTACCAGTTGCCACGGTTGCAGCAGTAGGGTGTCGATGGCATCGGGAGCCTCACGCATCTCCTGCTGCGTGGTGCCTCCGGCGTACATGTGATAGTGACCATCTGCCGGCGTATCCAGCACCTCAGAGGGATCAGACAGCAGGCTACAGGGCACCGCCATTTCCGCCATCATGCGCTTCAATACACGGTAATTGCCCAGATAAGTTTCGAAGCCAGTCACCATATTCAGGCGGGGAATTTTGCCGGGTTGCGCCTGGTGATCGGCCGTGAAGGTTTTGGCAAACCCCTCAAACATATTGTCCCAGCCGGTGATATGGCTGCCGATAAAACTCGGTGTATGTGCGAACGGCACCGGCAGGCTGGCATCGACAAAACCCTCTTTCTTGGCGTTCGCGATAAACGCCTGTAAATCATCGCCAATCACCTCTGCCATGCAGGTGGTGGAGACGGCGATGATGTCCGGTTTATACAGGGTGCTGGCGTTTTGCAGCCCGGTATTCATATTGTTATTGCCACCGAATACCGCCGCATCCTCGGTCATCGAGTCTGACACGCAGGCCACCGGCTCCTTAAAATGACGGTTAAAATAGGTGCGAAAATAGGCCACGCATCCCTGAGAACCGTGTACGTAGGGCAGGGTGTTGGCAAACCCCAGCGAGCAGAGCACCGCGCCCAATGGTTGGCAGGCTTTGGCCGGATCAATGGTCAGCGCTTCGCGTTTGAAATTCAGGGCTTCATATTCGGCAGTCGTCGTCCACTGGAATACCTCCTGCACCCGTGCCTGATCCCAGGCTTCTTCCTGAGATCGTTTGCCACTGAACAGTTTCTGGTACTCATCCTGTTCAAATAAGGGATGACAATTATGAATCTTATCAACAGTCTGGCTCATGTTTTTCTCCTCCCGCGCCACAAATCTGTGAACTGACGGGATTGCATAAGAGATGTCAGGCGGACTTCAACCAGGGCGCGGTAAGCTGGCCCCAGGCGGGATTGTTTAACGTCATATCCATATCACGGGCAAAAATGGCGAAGCCGTCGTAGCCGTGATAGGGGCCGGAGTAGTCCCAGGAGTGCATCTGGCGGAACGGCACGCCCATCTTCTGGAAGATGTATTTTTCTTTGATACCCGAGCCGATCAGGTCCGGCTTGAGCGCTTTGACAAAGGCTTCCAGCTCATAACTGCTGGCATCATCGAATAACAATGTGCCTTCCTTCAGTTCCGGCAGAGTCCGGTCATAGTCGTCGTTATGACCGAACTCGTAACCGGCGGCGATGATCTCCATGCCCAGATCTTCATAAGCACCAATCAGATGGCGTGGGCGCAGCCCACCCATGTAAAGCAGCACTTTGCGGCCTTCCAGACGTGGGCGATATTTCGCGATGATGGCGTCGTTTTGCGCCTGGTAGCGGGCAATCACCGCCTCGGCATTGGCACGAATGTGGTCATCAAACTGATCGGCGATTTTACGCAGCGACTCCGCCACTTTGGTTGGCCCGAAGAAGTTATATTCCATCCACGGAATGCCGTGCTTCTCCTCCATATGGCGCGAGATGTAGTTCATTGAACGGTAGCAGTGCACCAGGTTGAGCTTCACAAACGGGGTGTTTTCCATTTCGACCAGCGTGCCGTCGCCTGACCACTGCGCCACCACCCGCAACCCCATCTCCTCCAGCAAGATACGCGAGGCCCAGGCATCACCGCCGATGTTGTAGTCACCGATGATCGCCACATCATAGGGTGTGGTTGCAAAAGGTTGCCCTTCACGGTTGTCCAGCACCCAGTCACGGATCACATCATTGGCGATATGGTGCCCCAGCGACTGAGATACGCCACGAAAGCCTTCGCAACGCACCGGCACCACCGGTTTGTTGATGGCGGTGCTACTGGCTTTGGCGACGGCAGAGATATCGTCGCCAATCAGCCCGACCGGGCACTCCGACTGAATGCTGATCCCTTTGGTCAACGGAAACAGTTCCTCCATCTCCGCAATCAGTTTGGTGAGTTTTTTATCCCCACCAAACACGATGTCACGTTCCTGAAAATCGGAGGTGAAGTTAAGGGTGACAAAACTGTCGACACCGCTGATGCCGGTGAAGTAGTTGCGGCGTCCGGCGCGTGAATATTGACCGCAGCCTACCGGGCCGTGCGAGATGTGGGCCATATCTTTGATCGGCCCAAACACTACCCCTTTGGAACCGGCATAGGCACAACCACGCACCGTCATCACGCCCGGTTGTGATTTGCGGTTAGAGATGATGCATTTTCCGACACTCTCCATCTCCGGGTCGGTCACCATCATGTGTTTACGGCGTTCCTTGCGCGTTTTCTCCGGGTAGATCTCCAGCACTTCCTGGATGATCTCCAGATTGCGATCGGCTGTTGCATTGCTCATGGGCGCATCCTGTTAGTTGGCGTTTTCTTCCGCTGCGGTTTTGCCGATGATGCTGGTGTCTTCCGCATCCATAATGCCGAACTCCATCAGCAACTCTTCCAGCTCGTCCATAGTGCAGGGGGTGGGGACCACCATCATGGTGTTGTTGACGATTTTGCTCGCCAGGGTGCGATACTCATTGGCCTGTTTACAGGTGGGGTCGTACTCAATCACCGTCATCCGGCGGATCTCGGCGCGCTGGACGATATTGTCGCGAGGAACGAAGTGGATCATCTGGGTGCCGAGTTTCTCCGCCAGCGCGATGATCAGCTCATCTTCGCGGTCGGTCTGACGTGAGTTACAAATCAACCCGCCGAGCCGCACTTTGCCGGATTTAGCGTATTTCACGATCCCTTTGGAGATATTGTTGGCGGCATACATCGCCATCATTTCACCGGAGCAGACGATGTAGATCTCCTGCGCTTTGTTTTCACGGATAGGCATGGCAAAACCACCGCACACCACGTCCCCCAACACGTCATAGAAAACGAAGTCGAGATCGGGCACGTAGGCACCTTCTTCTTCAAGGAAATTGATAGCCGTGATCACGCCTCGACCGGCACAGCCAACGCCTGGCTCCGGGCCACCGGATTCGGCACAGCGCACGTCGCCATAACCAATTTGCAGCACATCTTCCAGCTCCAGGTCTTCCACGGAGCCGACTTCTGCGGCCATTTCCATAATGGTGTTTTGAGCTTTGGCATGCAGGATCAAACGGGTGGAGTCCGCTTTGGGATCACAGCCAACAATCATTACTTTCTTACCCATCTCCGCCAGTGCGGCGACCAGGTTTTGTGTCGTGGTGGATTTGCCGATACCACCTTTGCCGTAGATGGCACATTGACGCATGGTCATCGTATGTCTCCTGTTGGTTTGGTGTGTTTGCTCAGGAATCTGTGCAGGGAACATACCAGCCGTGCCAGGATGGCTAATGCATTGATAAATATAGGCATGTTGTTTTCGTGTCGCCGCCGGGTATAACAAAGAAGAAACAATCGCCAGACCAATTGTTGGAAACAGCACAATTCCGACGTGGCCGGTTAATTTGTCGGCTGTACAACAGGTTGTCGGGTTGGCTGTGTTGTTCCGCGCAATACATCCCGCACCGTGCAACATAAAACCAATTCATCTCATTGTTTTTATTAGTTAAATACAAACTGGCACAGGCTGTGCTTCGGGCAAGGTCACGACGATTTTCGAGGAAACAGACATGTCCGGAACGATGAAAACGATGGATGGTAACGCGGCGGCGGCCTGGATCTCCTATGCCTTTACCGATGTGGCGGCGATTTACCCCATCACCCCCTCCACGCCAATGGCGGAAAATGTTGATGAGTGGGCGGCTGCCGGGAAAAAGAACCTGTTTGGTCAACCGGTGCGGGTGATGGAGATGCAGTCGGAAGCGGGTGCTGCGGGCGCGGTACACGGGGCGCTACAGGCGGGGGCATTAACCACCACCTATACCGCTTCCCAGGGGTTGCTGCTGATGACCCCCAATCTCTACAAAATCGCCGGTGAACTGTTACCTGGCGTGTTTCATGTCAGTGCCAGGGCACTGGCGACCAATTCATTAAATATCTTTGGCGACCACCAGGATGTCATGGCTGTACGCCAGACTGGCTGCGCGATGCTGGCAGAAAGCAATGTGCAGCAGGTGATGGATTTGTCTGCGGTGGCCCATCTGGCCGCCATCAAAGGGCGCGTGCCTTTTATTAACTTCTTTGACGGTTTCCGCACTTCGCACGAAATCCAGAAGATTGAGGTGCTGGAGTACGATGCGCTGGCACCGCTGCTGGATACCGACGCGCTGGACCGGTTTCGCCGGAATGCCCTCAACCCCGATCATCCGGTTATCCGCGGCACAGCCCAGAACCCGGATATCTATTTTCAGGAACGCGAGGCCGCCAACGGTTTCTATGCCGCATTGCCGGAGATTGTCGAAAGCTATATGGCGGAGATCGCCGCCATCACTGGCCGGGAATACCATCTGTTTGATTATTACGGTGCGGAGGATGCCGAGCAGATGATTGTTGCCATGGGGTCGGTATGCGACACCATTCAGGATGTGGTTGACGCCCTGCTCGACAGCGGCGGGAAGGTTGGGGTGCTGATGGTCCATCTGTTCCGGCCATTCTCGTTAGCGCATTTTTTTGCCCGCATTCCTGCCAGCGTAAAACGTATCGCGGTGCTGGATCGAACCAAAGAGCCCGGCGCCCAAGCCGAACCGCTGTGTCTGGATGTGAGAAATGCCTTTTACCAACGTGCTAATCCGCCGCTGATCGTCGGTGGGCGTTACGCCCTCGGTGGTAAGGATGTCCTGCCATCACATATCGTCTCAGTTTTTGAAAATCTGAAAAGACCGCAGCCTAAAGATGGCTTTACCCTGGGGATCTTTGATGATGTCACCCATACCTCCCTGCCGGTGCCCGTTCAGGAGGTGCAAGTCTCTACCGAAGGGATCACCGCCTGTAAATTCTGGGGATTAGGTTCGGACGGTACCGTAAGCGCCAACAAAAGCGCGATTAAAATCATCGGGGATAACACCCCGATGTACGCGCAGGCGTATTTCGCCTATGACTCGAAGAAATCGGGCGGGATTACCGTGTCTCATCTGCGCTTTGGTCAACGTCCGATCAATGCCCCGTACCTGATCCATCGCGCCGATTTTATCTCCTGTTCGCAGCAATCTTATGTCGACAAATACGACCTGCTGGAAGGATTGAATCCTGGCGGCACCTTTCTGCTTAACTGCACCTGGTTTGGCGAGGAACTGGAGGCGAAACTCCCCGCCAGTATGAAACGCTACATCGCGCGTAACGGGATTCGATTTTACACCCTGAACGCCGTGGACATTGCCCGCCGCCTGGGGCTGGGAGGGCGTTTCAATATGCTGATGCAGGCGGCGTTTTTTAAACTGACCGGGATCATCGCCCCAGCAACTGCCGCGGTCTATTTAAAACAGGCTGTTGAGAAATCCTACGGTAGCAAAGGCCAAAACGTGGTCGACATGAATAATGCGGCCATTGACTTGGGGATGGAAGCATTGCAGGAAGTGATGGTGCCCGAACGTTGGGCAACCGGAGAAGATCATCCCGCCGTCGCGCAGTTGGTGCCTGATTTTATCAATGACATTCTTGAGCCGATGAATCGCCAGTGTGGCGATAAATTGCCGGTCAGTGCCTTCGCCGGTCGCGAAGATGGCACCTTTCCCACCGGTACGTCGGCCTGGGAGAAACGCGGCATCGCACGGGATGTACCGGTGTGGCAGCCTGAGGGCTGTACCCAATGTAATCAATGTGCGTTTATCTGCCCCCATGCCGCCGTGCGTCCGGCACTGCTGACCAATGAGGAACGCTATTTCGCGATGCCGGAGCTGTTAAGTAAACCCGCGCAAGGCGCCACCGATTATGAGTATCACCTGGCGATCTCGCCGCTGGACTGCTCTGGCTGCGGAAACTGCGTCGATATCTGCCCCTCCAGGGGCAAAGCGCTCAGTATGCAGCCGTTGGAAAGTCAGCGACATATGAGCACGGTGTGGGACTATGCACTGGGGCTGGCCCCAAAACCCAATCCATTTGGCAAAACCTCGGTAAAAGGCAGCCAGTTCGAAACCCCGTTGCTGGAGTTTTCCGGTGCCTGCGCCGGATGTGGTGAAACCCCTTATGCGCGGCTGGTGACACAACTGTTTGGCGACCGAATGATGATCGCCAACGCCACCGGTTGTTCATCCATCTGGGGAGCCAGTGCCCCCTCCATTCCCTGGACCACCAACCATAAAGGGCAGGGACCGGCATGGGCGAATTCGCTGTTTGAGGATAACGCCGAATTTGGCCTTGGTATGATGTTGGGCGGTCGGGCAGTGCGCGAACAACTCGCCCATTATGCAACCGAAGCCCTGAAACGCCCGCTCAGTGCTGAGCTGAATCAGGCATTGCAGCAATGGTTGACGCTGAAAGATCAGGGCAACGGTACGCGAGAACGCAGTGAGCGTCTGAGTACGCTGCTGGCGGAAGAAAAGGGCGATGATGACTTGCTCAATCACCTTTATCAAAATCAGGACTACTTCGCCAAACGCTCGCAGTGGATCTTTGGTGGCGATGGTTGGGCCTATGATATTGGATTTGGTGGCTTAGACCATGTGCTGGCTTCAGGCGAGGATGTGAATGTACTGGTTTATGATACCGAAGTTTATTCCAATACCGGCGGTCAATCCTCGAAATCGACACCGGCTGCGGCTATTGCCAAATTTGCAGCGCAAGGCAAACGCACCCGTAAAAAAGACCTGGGTATGATGGCGCTCAGTTACGGCAACGTCTATGTCGCGCAGATAGCGATGGGGGCCGATAAAGCTCAGACATTGCGGGCCATCGCCGAAGCGGAAGCATGGCCCGGTCCTTCCCTGGTCATAGCCTATGCGGCGTGCATCAACCACGGGCTAAAAGCGGGCATGGGGTGCAGCCATCGCGAAGCGAAGCGTGCGGTCGACGCTGGCTACTGGCATCTGTGGCGTTATAACCCGCAGTTGGCAGAGAAAGGCAAGAATCCGTTCATCCTGGATTCGGAGGAGCCGGAAGAGAGTTTCCGCGACTTTTTATTGGGCGAGGTGCGCTATGCTTCGCTGCGTCGGACAGCGCCAGATATTGTGGATCGCTTGTTTGAACAGACGGAACAGGATGCAAAACAACGCTTTGAGCAGTACAGACGCATGGCGGGTGAGTAATTTATATCTTAAGAAAAGACGGCTTGAGCAGCGCAGGACACGCGCTGCTCGCTCATGTCCTTGCCATCTTCAAAATTATTCCTGCTTATTGTTCTCTGGCTAAAGGAAGATTTTGAATGTTCCTGCTGACGCAGCATGTGTTCTCTTCAACGCCAGCGCTTGTGCTGCATCTAACTCACCAGGTGTTTGGGCTTAGCAGGGCAACATCATTAGTGCTTAATATGCTGACGGTCCTGCTCGGTAAGACCGGTCATTTTCATGACAAATGCCCAGTCAAAACCGCTTTCAAGCATATTGCGGGCGATTTCCAGCCGGGTATCGCGCTCAGCGATTTGCTTGCCTTCTTGCAAGCCTTTTTGCAGGCCTTTCTGCTCACCTTTTTGCTCAAGTTGTTGTGCAATGGTCATAAGTTCATTCTCATGCTGTGGCAAACGTTGGGCCAGTTCGCGAATAAAACCTTCTGCATCTGGCGGGGAAAAACTGAAATGTATACCCGCTATTCAGAGACTTCAACATTCCCCATTGGCTCAGAAGCCGCGGGCATGCCCCAAATGGATAAGAATAATTTTCTTTTCTGAGATATTGGGTTCCTGTCATCTTTAACATTATATGCTTTTAATTCCCTTTCCATGTATTTATTCCCCACTAAAAATGTTAAAAACAAGTTAAATGACACAACACCCGTCTTTTATATCGCCAAATCCACAGGCACCCACCGCTCTAAAACGGTATTTTATGAGCAGAACATGCAGCAATTTGGTTATTATTTTCTACTATCGATTCATTCACCTGTTGCTATCGTTGGGCATTGTTATTTTTTCTTCTTTGAAGAGAGCGCTGCCTTAATGGAAGAGATCGTTATTGTAGAACCGGCATTTTTCAACCAGTTTCAGTGTGTGGGTAGTGCCTGCCCCGACCATTGCTGCAAAGGATGGGATATTGAGTTCGATGAATCAACGGTAAATCGATACATGCAGAGCGAAGCCATTGAAATTCGTCATATTGCTGTTGAAAATATTATTACCACTAAAGAGAGTCAGAGTCGTTGGGGAAAAATAAAATTAACAAGTAATGGTAACTGTACTTTTCTTGATGAAGAGCGCTTGTGCAAAGTGCATAAGTCACTTGGGGAAAAAGCGCTCAGCACCACCTGTGCGGTCTATCCACGTCTTTACGCCAGCTATAAATATGAAATCAGAAGTAACCTGACCTTATCGTGCCCGGAGGCGGCAAAAAGACTGTTAACAACCCCGGGCGCGATGCTCTACAGCGAAAAAATCAAGCCAAGTCCCGAGGCGTTGGATGCACCTGACATTAGCGAGCAGGATCGTCTGCTCAATCTGATGTGCACCAACATTATGCTAACCTGCGGTTCAGACATCGAGGCGGGCTTTTACGGTATCATCTTGTTATTCTTTTATCGTGATAAACTGGCAAAAGACAATGAGCCGGAAGGAAATATTTTAAATTATTTCGAGGATATCCAGACGGCGATTCATAACGATCAAATTAGAAAAAGAATTGATGAATTAAATCCGAATTATCAGCTACAATCCGAACTCCTTTCTCGACTGCAAACATACCTGGGTACAAAACATGAAGGTCGTGGGTGGTCCACCCTACGATTCTATTCGCAAAAACTGCATGATATGCAAAGCAACAATTCCGCAGACACAATGCAGCGAATAAATACAATCTGGCAAGATAAAGCACGCCCCTGGTTCCAGGAACGCCCCCATCTGCTTAGTAACTATATCCAGTATCGTATGTATGAGGATTTTTTCCCACTGAAGAATGGGAGAGAACTCTTCACCAACCTTTATTTGATGATATCGGAATGGTTATTACTAAAGTGGCTAATTGCTGCAAGTATTGCGCTGAATGATAACTTTACTGAAGATGACGTGATTAATATTGTCTATAGCTATCACAGTATCGCAAGACATGACAAAAATGCAGAGGATGTATTTTTGTCTGAAATTGGCAGGATAACGTTTAGCGATAATCTTTCATTGGCTTATCTGTTGAAGTGATGGTATTCCCCGAGGCGGATGATGATCCGGGCCGCAGACATCTTCTTAACGACCTCTGACTAACCAGTAATAAATGTAAAAGGATTGTTGTCCTGAGTTGATTCGCTAAAATGTGGCATCTCGTCCATCAACAGGGAGTCATCCGTGGCAGATTTTGAGCGACCTAAGTCACTGACAGCGGTGGTAACCGATCACGTTCGTAAGCTGATAGTTCATGGCGATATTCCGTTGGGTGCAGCCATTAGCGAACGCACGGTTGCCGCTGAGTTGAATGTCTCAAAAACACCGGTTCGTGAAGCGCTTGCCCAGCTCAGTAACGAGGGTCTTGTTACGATTAAGCCGCAATCAGGCGTGCGGGTGTTTACACTGAGCGCCAGAGAAGTCCGCGAAATCTGTGCTTTCAGGCAGGTTCTTGAAACCGCGGCACTCACTCTGGCTATGCAGCAGAATGCAAAAGGGCTGGCCGATGCACTGGATGCAGTGGTTAAACAAATGGATGTCGCTCAGAGTGAGGGGGATTTTCGCCGTTATCTGGAGCTGGATAATGATTTCCACCAGCGCTTTTTTGATTTCTGTGACAACGCTTACCTGACCAACTCTTATGTGCGTTATGCGGCGAAGATTGCGGCGCTACGTACCCATCTGTCTGCAAAACCTCAGCACACATCCCTTTCTTATCAGGAACATGGTGACATTGTTGCTGCCATCAGAAATGATGCGCACGCAGAAGTTCTGACCATTCTCGAACGCCATTTAGGCCGTACCCGCGAAACCTATGAGATCGGCGTTGAAGACATTGCCGCCGCCGACGCGGCTTCCCTGACGACGTCCTCCTGATCTTCTGAGCCAGGGATACCTGGCCCATTCCTGCGTAATCACTAAAAAACCAATCCTGGTCACATTTTTTTAACTTTTCTTTGACTGGTATACCAGATCTCAGTTAGTTTTTTTCAAAACCGGCAGCTAATGCTGGCCACGAAACCTACTCAATCTGGTTAAAGGAGCGTCTGATGAGTCGAAGATTTAAGGTGGTTATTACTGATTACGATTACGGCGACATTGCCATTGAAGAAGAGATCCTCAATGCCGCAGGTGCGGATGTTATTGGTTTACAGGCGAAATCTGAGGATGACCTGGTTGAAGCTGCTCGTAATTGCGACGCCATCATGAGTCAGTACGCCCGTGTCGGCGCAAAGGTGATCTCCGCCATGACTCAATGCAAGGTGATTGCCCGTTACGGTGTCGGTGTCGATATTGTCGATGTGGACGCCGCTACCAATCGAAACATATTGGTAACAAATGTACGGGATTACTGCACCGAGGAAGTCGCCGATCATGCCATCAGCATGTGGCTGGCGCTGGCCCGTAACCTGTTTGCTTACAATACCGCCACACATCAGGGCGTCTGGCAGTGGCAATCCGGCGCACCTGTCTATCGCCTGCGTGGACAAACGATGGGGATTGTTTCATTTGGCCGCATTGGCCAGGCAATCGCCGAACGCGCTCGCGCCTTTGGCGTGAATGTCATCGTCTACGATCCTTACATCGATCCGGCATTAGCACAGCAACATCAGGTGAAACTGGTCAACAAAGCAACGCTCATCACACAATCCGACATTTTCATGATGCAGGTACCGATGACCACGGATACCCGTCATTTCCTTAGCGAAGCAGAATTCAAAGCCATGAAGCGTCGGGCGTTAATCATTAATACCGGACGTGGCCCCACTATCGATAATCAGGCGTTGTACCGCGCACTGCATGAAGGCTGGATTACCGGTGCGGCACTGGACGATCCCGAAGAGGAACCGGCAAAACGCGCGCAATGGAATCCTGCGGACAACCCGATTTTCTCTCTGCCAAATGTCATCGTGACACCCCATTCGGCCTACTACTCCGAAGAATCAATTCGTGCCGCACGCCAGTTGGCGGCCACTGAAGTTGCCAGTGTGCTGACAGGCAAAACACCACGATTCCCGGTTAATGGCGAAGCCCTTGCGCTTCGCAGCAAAGGAGCAAATGACCATGCTGAAGCAGTTTAATGATTTCACCCGCCAGCCAGAGCTGCTGGCTCAGTTTGACGCTTTATTGCAGAGCTATTCCATTGCTGCGGTTTTTGCCGATGTGCAGTACCGCACTGGCGTGATGGACAGCGGCATTAAACCCGCATTCCGCGCCAAAGTCTGTGGACAGGCCATTACCGTGCAGCTCTCTAAAGGCGACCTGGTTGATCCATTGAAAGCACTGGAGATGGGACAACCTGGTGATGTGATCGTGGTGGATGCCGGCGGTGACGGTAACACCTCCGTTTGCGGAGGGCTGATGGGGGGCCTGGCGCAGAATCGTGGGATTCGCGCCATGATCATTGACGGGGCCGGGCGCGACACCGATGAACTGGAAGATATTAACTGGCCAATCTGGAGCCGGGCGATCACGCCTCGCGGTACCCACACCATGTTTTCCGGGCGTAAAGAAGAACTGTCCATCAACGTTCCCATCGCGGTCGGCGGTCAGTTAGTAAAACCTGGCGATTTTATCGTGGCTGACCTGATGGGGGTGGTGGTGATCCCTCTGGAAAATGCGCAAGACGTTTTAAATCTGGCGAAAGAACAGGTTGAGCGTGAACAGGCCACGCGCGAATGGGTGAAGCAGGGCAAAACCGTTGAAGACCTGCTGGCAGAGTTTGGCCGTATCTGACCGTTTGCTCTGCACCCAGGGTGCAGAGCATGTGAACCCGGAGATAAAGATGAGCAACACTGCGGAATTTGGACTCTGTGACTGGGGCACCTCAAGCTTTCGACTGTGGCTGGTGGACGGGCAGGGCAAAACCCTGAGTGAGGTGCGTACCCACCAGGGGTTAGGCAGTATGGCCGACCGGTCGTTTTCACGCGTGCTGGAGCAGCATCTGGCGCAACTTGGCGCATCATCCGACCTGCCGGTATTGATTTGTGGGATGGCGGGCTCCCGCCAGGGCTGGCAGGACGCCGGTTACAGCACGGTCCCGCTGACGGTGAACGAGCTTCTGATGTCACCGATCAGAATTGCTGGCGAAAGAGACATCCGTATCTTGCCAGGCGTATGCCAACGTTCACCGGCTTACGATGTCATGCGTGGCGAGGAAACCATGTTGTTGGGTGCAGTGCGATCAGGCCAGCTTAAGAACGGATTGATCGTGATGCCCGGCACTCACAGCAAATGGGTCTCGCTGGAGGATGCAGTTGTCACCGGTTTTAGCACGTTTATGACCGGGGAACTGTTCAACCTGATGAGCACGCATTCTATCCTGCGCCACGCGGTCGCCGATGCTGTCGGTGAAATTGATGAACACTCTCCGGCGTTTATCGCGGCAGTGAAGCTGATGTTAAGTGGGGGATCACTCTCTCAACAGTTGTTCACCGTGCGCTCAACCACCTTACTGAGTGACTGCACCCCGACAGCAAGCGCCTCGCGCTTATCGGGATTGTTGATTGGTGCAGAGGTAGCGGCATGCCATCAACAGACGTCGCAGCGCCAGGTAATGTTAATTGCATCAGGCTCCCTCTCCGCGCTTTATCGCCAGGCTTTAACGCTGGCGGGCTTTGCTGTCACCCTGGTGGATGCTGACGAAGCGGTACGCGCCGGGCTGTTCCAGAGTGCACAAACCCTGTGGCAGCGGCAGGAGGAGCAACATCATGTCTGAATTAACTTTATCAGGGGCTAAGCGGGGGCTTATCGCCATATTGCGCGGTGTTAAACCCGACGAAGTGGTGGATATTGGCTATGCGTTGGTCGAAGCGGGAATCGAGATCATTGAGGTTCCCCTGAACTCCCCGCAACCGTTTGAATCCATATCTCGGCTGATAAAAACATTACCTTCGAACATTCTCATCGGTGCTGGCACAGTGCTGAACCCACATGATGTCGACCGACTGGCAGACTGTGGTGGCGGCATCGTCGTGAGTCCCAACGTCGATAAGGCCGTCATTGAGCAAACCCGTTCACGGGGCATGTTATCTCTGCCGGGCGTGTTGACAGCAACCGAGGCTTTTACGGCGATTGCCGCAGGAGCCAGCGGCCTTAAGTTCTTTCCGGCATCCGTGATAGGGGCCAGTGGTATCAATGCGCTGCGCGCAGTTCTACCTTCAGACATCCCATTGGGCGCGGTTGGCGGAATAGAAGCTGGGCAGTTTATTGATTATCACCAAGCCGGTATTCATTTTTTCGGGCTTGGTAGCAATCTGTATAAAGCCGGAGATAACGCACGAATGGTTTCGCAAAGAGCAATAAATCTGGTGCACGCCTGGGACGCCATAAAAAACCAATAACTATTTTCCCGTAATAAAACGGCTACGGCATAAAGAACGTGGCCTTATTCTCTCTACCCTACAGGAGAAAATAAATGTCTGGATTTACTCTGTCAAAACAAAGCTCGACCATGAAACCTCCAGGGCGGCAACGCTGGGGAGTGCTAGGGTTACTGTGCCTGCTGGCGATCATTAATAATATTGACCGCCTGACGCTTTCTATCGCAGCGCCGGTAATGCAAACTGAAATGCATATCACCGCTACGGATATCGGCCTGCTGGGAAGCGCCTTTGCTTTAGCTTATGCATTTGGTCAATTACCTTCCGGCTGGTTTGTCGATCGTTTCAGCCCGCGTATCCTGTTGGGCGCGTCCGTGATCATCTGGAGTGCCGCGACAGTCGCGATGGGTATGTCCTATACGCTTACTGGCTTTATACTGGCCCGTATCTGGCTCGGTCTGGCTGAAGCACCCTCCTTACCAGCCACGAATAAAATTGTTACCCGCTGGTTCCCAAAAAAGGAGCAGGGCATCGCCAATGCCAGCTGGGATGCTGCACTTAAAGTAGGACCGGCCTTCTTTACCTTTTTACTTATCTGGATCGTTTCAGAAATTGGCTGGCGTGAAATGTATTTCATTGCCGGTGGGGCAGGAATTATTGCCGCAGTGATATTTTTTGCCTTCTATCGGGATATTGAGAAACATAAATCCCTGACAAAAGAAGAACGGGAATATATTCAGCATGATGCCACCCCCATAATTACAAAAAATAATTTACCCTGGAGGGAATTATTCAAACATCAAACGATGTGGGGCATGATGGCGGGTTTCTTTTGTAATATGTGGGTTTACCAGATTTTCCTGGTCTTTATCCCACTTTATATCATTAACCAGTTTGGGATTAAATTTTCCTCTTTAGGACTGGTCGCCAGCGTCCCGTGGATTGGTGCGATCATCGGTGATCTCGTGAGCGGTGTGATTTCAGGTAAGCTCTCCGAACGTTCCGGCTGGAGCACACTTAAAGCCAAGAAGGTCACCATCATTGGTGCGCTGGTGTTACAGGCTATCGTCCTGGCGCTGCTGCCATTTAATGGCATGTTCGGTGAAGGTGCGGGCCTGACTGTCGCGGTGATCTTAATGGCGTTTGCGCTCGGTTTTAATGGTGGCGTAGTCGCGCATGCCTGGTCGATTCCAGCCGAAGTCACAGCCCCTGGCACCGTAGCCTCTGTCGCCGCAGTGCAGAATTTCGGTGGCTTCCTCGGTGCGACAGTTTCACCGCTGGTCGCTGGCGCGATTGTCGATGCTACTCACAGTTTTACGCTGGTGTTTCTGATTTCCGCGGTTGTCTCTGTGCTTGGCGCAGGTATTTATTTCTGGTTCGTCGGTAAGCCGGTTATCCGCGAAGAAAAATCCTCATCCCTTATGGCACAAGCTACGCAGGAGTAATCTGAGATGAAAATTACTGAAGTAGAAACCTATATCCTGAAGAGCAAACTGGATCGGCCATTTGCCTACTCACAAGGCTGGGTGCAGGGACGATCCACCGTGCTGGTGCGCATCGCCACCGACGAAGGCATTGAGGGGTGGGGTGAGACGTTCAGTGTTGGCTTGCAGCCTCCTGAAATCGCTGCCGCCGCCATCAACAGCGCCCTGAAGCCATTGATCATCGGTAAAGATCCGCGCAATACAGAAGTCTTGTGGCATGACATGTATGTCAAAACGCGAGATTATGGCCGTAAGGGGGTGGTGCTGGGGGCCATCAGCGCAGTTGATATTGCGTTGTGGGACATCTGCGGTAAAGCGGCAGGGTTGCCGCTTTGGCAACTGCTTGGCGGCGCGTTTCGTGAGCGCGTGCAATGTTATGCGACAGGTTTTTTCCGTACGGAAGGACGCGGCCAGGCGGATGCTATGGCCAGTGAGGCGATACGCCACAGTGAAGCCGGTTTTTCCCTGATGAAGGTGAAGTTAGGCTTTGGTGTTGATGATGACGTAAAAGTGATGTCTGCTATCAGGGAAGCCGTTGGCGAACGCAGCAAATTTATGATCGATGTTAACCACGGCTATGGTGCCAATGATGCCATTCGCCTTGGACGCGCCCTGGCCGATTACGATTTGCTGTGGATGGAAGAGCCGGTTATTCCTGAAGATTATGTTGCTTACCGCCGGGTGAGGGATGCGCTGGATATTCCCATCGCGGGTGGTGAAGCGGAGTTTTCATTGTTTGGCTTCCGTGATCTCATTGCATCTCAGGCCATTGATATTGCCCAACCGGATATCTGCCTGGCGGGTGGGGTGACTGCATTACGTCATATTAACGTGTTAGCCACGGCAGGCGGCGTTCAGGTCAACCCTCATGTCTGGGGCACTGCGGTGGGTCAATACGCTTCTTTGCATCTGATCGCCTCAACCCCGGTCACCCACTATGCGCTCTATGCCAGCCAACCGCTTTTCGAATACGACACATCATCACATCCGTTCCGCACCGCGCTGGTCGAGAATCCGCTTGAACATGAACAGGGTTGGTTAGCGTTACCGCAAGAGCCTGGGTTGGGCTTCACGATTAATCGTGAATTTTTAAAAGAGAATGCTCTGACTGCTAACATATTTTGACGTAACACTCCTGAAATCTGGGCAGAACAGGTAGCCTGCCCAGTTCGGGAATGTCATTAAGAAACAGTGGCTTTGAAGCCTCTTAATCGGCTCAGTTGGCACCTTTTAAAGGGGCTGGTTTATAACTTGTATTCAAAACAGAGAGGTCGACAGTTTTTTCCGCCCGGTCAAGGTCATAGGCAGCTTGAATACGTAACCACATCGCGGGAGTACTGCCGATTACAACTGACAGCTTGATAGCCATTTCTGGTGTGATAGCAGTCAATCCAGAAACCATACGTGAAGCTGTGGAGGGCGCAACGGCCAGAGCACGGGCTAGCTCTCTGATGCCGATATCAAGATCCTCCATAATATCGGAAATAATTTCACCCGCGTGTGGGGGGTTATGCATAGTCATCAGTGATAATCCTCATAATTCAGAAGTTACGGGTAGGGAATGATGACGCAGACTGGCCGTGATAGATGGACAGGTAATTTAACATAACTATCATTTTGCGCACTTTTATATCTTATTGATAAATATTTATTTTTTATCAATTAAGACTTGCGTGACCGATTTGGATAACTTGTACAGCCTCTCAGCTTAGCCTTATGGCACAGACAGCTTCGCGCAAGTATCACCGGATAAGGGTTTCATCCAAGCTGATGACAGAGTAGTCTCTTGGCCGACTCTGAATGATGCCCGCTTTGATGAGAATGACTTGCTGCTCGTTCTAACAACTAAAAATAGTGCAAACAGGACAACTATGGATTCTCCACTTATTTCACCATCAGCCATGAACAAAACTCCGTCTCTGAATCGTGCCCGGCGTGCTGCCTGGGGTAGCTTTGCCGGTGCGGTGGTTGACTGGTATGACTTCTTGCTTTACGGCATCACTGCCGCCCTGGTCTTTAACCATGAATTCTTTCCACAGATTAGCCCAGCGATGGGAACACTCGCTGCATTCGCCACCTTTGGTGTCGGCTTTCTGTTCCGGCCGTTGGGCGGGATAATCTTCGGCCATTTTGGCGACCGTCTGGGCCGTAAACGCATGTTGATGATGACGGTCTGGATGATGGGTATTTCCACCGCCCTTATCGGCCTGTTGCCCACCTTTTCCAGCATTGGCTGGTATGCACCGGTGTTGCTGGTCACATTGCGAGCCATACAGGGCTTTGCCGTTGGTGGAGAATGGGGAGGTGCAGCGTTGCTGTCAGTAGAAAGTGCACCTGAGCGGAAAAAAGCCTTTTACAGCAGTGGTGTTCAGGTCGGCTACGGCGTGGGACTTTTACTCTCCACCGGACTGGTTTCACTCATCAGTCATTTAACATCGGACCAGCAATTTCTGAGCTGGGGTTGGCGCATCCCTTTCTTATGCAGCACGATCCTGGTTCTTGCCGCGCTGTGGATACGAAAAGGCATGGAAGAATCCGCTGAATTTGAGCGCCAGCAGAAAACAGAAGTATCAAAGAAATCACGCATACCTGTCATGGAGGCACTGGTGCGTCATCCGGGTGCGTTTTTAAAGATTATCGCACTACGTCTGTGTGAATTACTGACAATGTATATCGTTACCGCGTTCGCACTGAGTTATTCCACACAGAATCTAGGCTTGCCACGCGAACTGTTCCTTAATATCGGTCTGCTGGTCGGTGGCCTAAGCTGTCTTACCATCCCCTGCTTTGCCCATTTAGCGGATCGCTTCGGTCGTCATCGCATTTACATCATCGGTGCGGTGATCGGTATGTTGAGTGCCTTTCCTTTCTTTATGGCACTGGAGGCAAAATCCCTCGTCTGGATAATATTCTTCTCAATTATGCTGGCGAATATTGCGCATGATATGGTCGTCTGTGTCCAGCAACCCATGTTTACTGAAATGTTTGGCGCAGGTTATCGCTACAGCGGCGCAGGGGTAGGTTATCAGGTCGCCAGCGTAGTTGGCGGTGGTTTTACGCCGTTTATTGCGGCCTCTTTAGTCACCCTGTCAGGTGGCCAATGGCATAGCGTGGCAATTTACCTTCTGGCTGGCTGCCTGCTCTCCGCAGGCACCGCGTTGTTTATGAAAAAGTCTCACTAACTGCGCTTGATGAGTGGGCAGCCATCGGGCTCCCACTTTGCGCCACCAGTTTTACAACGGGTTCCTGACTAAACTCGAAGCTGAGGGTAAAGTTGTGGTGGTGATTTTCCACCATGCCCCCTTCTTCCCTGGAACAATATGGCAATTCGTTAACGTGTTATAAACCGCACCGGCATACTGCGAATCCCGGTATGTTTATTTTAGCTCCAACGACAACTATCGACTTTTGCCAGTTCAGATATTTAAGCCCTTTCTTTTCTCTCAATCTCACAGATACAGATTCGTTAATTGATAATGACTATTATTATCAATTAATGATAAAATATTGCTCATGCCTGAGATTGCTGAATACACACATGAACGAGACAAAAATCCTAATAATCGAAGATGATATTGATATAAACCAATCACTTGCTTCGTTTCTCAAAACGCAGGGCTATCATGTGGAAACATGTCCTTCAGCTGAAGTTGGGCATGAGTGGATGAAGAAAAATAGCACTGACTTGATTCTACTTGACCTGATGTTACCTGGAGAGAACGGCTTTGGGATGTTACCAAGCGTTGTCGGCATATAATCAAGGTTGAATAGAGTTTTGTCTGTCTAACCGCGCGAGATTCTGTGACGTTGCCAGCTTTGCATAGTTTATGCCTTTAACTTTTCTTATCCGCATTGCTATCAAAGCTGGGAGTTTTTAACAGAACAATATATGAGTCATCACAAGCTGTTAATAGTCACACTTCTCTCTTGCACCGAGGACAGTTTTGCCAGTTGTAGTAAACTCATTACCATTCCAGGTAATGTAGTCAGAATTACATACATCGTTTTCTACCCATTTTACCGACACAGAGTTATCTTTAACCCCGTACCGCAACTGAAGCATATAGTATTCTTCCCCACCATAAGGAAAACTGAAGACCTGCCCTGTCGCTACGTCCCCCACAAATGAAAAGTTGCAACTGGTGCCGCACCCGACAGTCACTATGGCATAGTGGCCCGCAAAATTTGGTCCAGTCTTCATTTCGTTGGTAATTCTTGTCTTAAATCTGGCGTATTGACTGTCTCTTCCGTTGAAATCCGGGAGGTGGATTGTTCCCCGATAAACTTGATTCATTGGAAGCCCGGAGCCGGTCTCGGCATGTACTTGTGTAGCTGAAATGCATAGCAAAGCTGAAGCTAAAAGAATGGAAGCGGTTCTCATTTTTATATCCTGCCAGGTTATCATCCCGATAAATGTTTGCTTTAACATACTGTAAGCGCATCCATTTTAACCATAGGCCGTGGTTCTGTCTCGAATTTTTATGCGAATAAAGCACTAATATTAGGGAGGCACGGCTGAGGATATAAATAAGGGCAGTTCTAACTGTCCTTATTTTTATATATAAACTCAGTTCAGTACCCTTTGAATCAATGAATTTTCTGTATCCGCCAAAGCTCTTTTTACGTAAACATTTAAGCGTGCCTTTACCCAAATCATGCCTGTCAACTCCACTTTATTCCGGCACGACCGTAAGCACAGGTTAATCGCCATTGGCGTTATTTAATGCTCCTGCCGGGAGTCGTGCCAGAACAGACGCCATTCAACCGAGGGCGATACCTGTCAGTGGTTCGAAGCTGGCGATACGCTGGAGTGGCTCATCTGAGTTCAGTTTGTACTGCCATAAATTACCGCCCAGGTCAGTAATCCAAATCACTCCACGAGGATGATCTATGGCTAATCCGATACCTTCGTCCAAACCCATAGCAAGGATACGATGATCGGTAAACTCGCCGTTTTGCACCGAAGCACAGTTTAACGTGTTTCCCCCTTGCAGCTTGTCTCCCCTGTCTGTCCAGTACATCAGGTTATTGTGGAAATCGAACTCCAGATCTATCGGTTCCGGTAAGTTTTCCATTACAGGCTTAATATCCTGCCGTGTTGATGCCGTTTTTCCTTCAGGGAGAGCGAGTGATGCACGCATAATGCGCCCCTTCCCACCTTTTGACGGTCCTTTCTGGGTCCAGTAGATAAAATCATTTTTCAGATCAATCGCGATCCCAACACAATGCCGCGTATAGTCTCTGGAATCTTTGGGAAACAGCCCCGTCTGAATAAGTACCGTCAGATTTGAGCCATCATCATTTGAGCGAAGAACGCGCATTCCTTCTCGATCGCACCAGTAAAGATGACCATTGTCGCTGTCGTGGAGAAGCTGCTTACCCGTAACAAACACCCCATTTTCAACCAGGCGCTTACGGCCAGAACCGTCCAGGTTCGCGGTTTCAACACTGCCATCGGCCTGGAAAAATTCCAACGTATCAGGCTCTTTGTGCTCCCCCATATTTGTCCAATAAATCCTCTTATTTATAACATCTATGGCAATGCCATCGGGATGGGAGCGTAAGCCGGAAACAACAGAAGCGCGTTCCCCGGTTTCAGGATTAAATTCAATGATGTCGCCTGAAAGCGGCTGTAGCAGGAAAAGACTGCCTGTACTCATGAAACCCCCACTCAATTCATACTGAAATGTTCGAACGCCGTTGTATCCCGCTCGGTGAAAAACTCACTGCGGAATCAGTAACCGGCAACGTAGAGGTAATTCTGACACAACTGGCTTGCAGGCTCACCGCTCTTGATAAATCTGGCAGAAGGGAAGTGAAGAAGCGTAATACATAGATGTACTGACAACATAAGCCGCACAACACACAAAATGTTACACCTCCTTAAGAAAAGATCACATTAAATGTAATTTGTGAAATTTTACCGTCATTTTTGTGATACAGGTTAAGTTTTTATATCCCTATAATTATTGAGAGATTGAATTTATGTCACCACACCTGTGGCTGGCAGCATTCAGTCATAACAATAGAATCACACATGGCAGGTCATTTATTTATGGTTGAGCAATCAAGTCGTGTTTCGCGCAGGCGTTTGTTGCAGGGAATGGGTGCACTGGCTGCACTGACGGTTATTCCTGCATTCCCTTCCTATGCCAGTGCCCCCGAAGACAGTAGTTTCGCAAAATTATCCACCCTGCTAACCGGTAAATCACAATTACCGGAAAACTTTACCAGGGTCCTTCTTGCTGCATTCTCCAGAATTGACAGCAGTTTCAGCAGTAAAACGTCCAGACTTCAGCAGTGGATTGACCAACACGCAGTGAGCGCCAATGAAATGAGCAGCAAGCTGGCAGCCGATCCCTCAGTAGCCGATTTAGCCCACCTCCCTACCGACATTTTGACTGGTTGGTATCTCGGGGTCGTCGGCAAAGGAGAGAACGCCATTTGCGTGGCTTATATCGAAGCGCTCGCGAATCAGGTTGTGGCCGACAAGCTCAGACCACCGACCTACGCTTACGGCGCTTATGGCAGTTGGGCTGCAAAGCCGCTCTAACCCCTGGGTTCAATCTATCCATTGAGATTAAGTAACTAATATGTCTGAAACTATTACTACTGATATTGTCGTTATCGGTTCCGGGGTCGTGGGCGCATTAACCGCGCGTAAGCTGGCGCTGGCGGGACGCCAGGTTCTGATGCTGGAGGCTGGCCCGCGTATTGAACGAGACACCATTGTCAGCAATTTCCGTCATTCTGCCCGTAAGGACGATTTCATCGCTCCCTACCCAAATTCAAAAATCGCCCCGTTTCCGGATTACAAACCTGAAGATAACGGTTATCTCGACCAGACGGGTCCAAAGGACTATAAACCCGAATATCTGCGCGTTGTCGGTGGGACCAGCTGGCACTGGGCAGCCCAGGCATGGCGATTGGTGCCGGCTGATTTTCGCCTGAAAACTCAGTATGGCGTTGGACGCGACTGGCCGATCAGTTATGACGATCTCGAACCGTATTATCACGAGGCCGAACTCCTCTGGGGCGTATCAGGCCCGCCAGAAATGGCGAAATATTCACCCAGAAAACAGCCATTTCCGATGCCTCCCGTCACCAAATCGTGGCTTGAGCAGCGAATTACCGACCGCCTGGCACCGAAATATGAAGTGCTGACGAATACCACCGGGCGTAACTCACTGCCTTATGATGGTCGTCCTCAATGCTGTGGTAACAATAACTGCATGCCAATCTGTCCGATTGATGCGCAATATCACGGTGGCATTGCTGCGGATGCCGCTGAAAAAGCGGGTGTCAAACTGCTGCCACAGGCGGTGGTTTACAAACTGGAGCAGGACGGGAAAGGTAAGATCACGGCTGTTCACTATTACGACTGGAACAAACAATCTCACCGGGTAGAAGCGGAGATCGTCGTGCTGGCGGCAAATGCGGTTGAAACACCCAAAATATTGTTCATGTCTGCCGATGCGAAAAACCCTCATGGTCTGTGCAATAACTATGACCAACTGGGACGTAATTTGATGGACCATCCATCAAACTCCGTCACCTTTTTCGCTGATGAACCCCTCTGGCCCGGACGCGGCCCCATGAGTCCCTCTTCTATCCAGCAGTTGCGTGATGGTGCTTTCCGTTCTGAATCCGCCGCGTTTCGTATTGATATTTCCAACTCATCGCGGGTCGCCGGCGTCACTGCGGGTGCAATTAAAGAAGGTCTTACCGGTCAGGCACTGGATGACGCTATCCGGTTTCGCGCCTCCCATGAACTGAGTTTTAAGAACGTGTTAGAACAATTGCCCGATCCTAACAACCGTACCATGCTGAGTACCACGAAAAAGGATGCGTTGGGTTTACCCACCCCGGCATTCTCTTATTCATTCGACAGTTATGTTGAAAAAGGGATGCAGCACTCCTTAGCGGTGTATGCCGATATTGCCAAAATGCTGGGTGCCACCAATGTGCGTTACTCCACGCCGGGCGTGTATAGCAATAACCAACACATTACCGGCACGCTGGCGATGGGTTTTGATGAAAAGACCTCAGTCACTGACCATCATGGCAAAGCCTGGGAATACGACAATCTCTACATGGTATCGACGGGTGTCATGCCAACCGTTGCGACCGCAAACTCAACCCTCACCGCTTGCGCGCTCGGATTACGTACTGCCGACGCCATTCTTGGCAAAATTTAAGGAGAGCCGTAAATGAAAAAGACGCTTTCTTTAAGTCTGACAGGCGTGGCGCTGGCACTCTCCTTGAGTGCAGCAGCCCAGGCTGATGAGTCGGCATCCGCTGCACTTATCGCCAAAGGGCAGTATCTGGCCACCGCGGGAGATTGTGGTGCCTGTCATACTGCGCCGGGTGGCAAACCCTTTGCCGGTGGATTATCACTCCAGACGCCGCTCGGTAGTATCTACAGCACTAACATCACTCCGTCGAAAACAGCAGGTATCGGTGCTTACAGCCTGACTGATTTTGAAAAAGCGGTACGTCATGGGGTACGCAAAGATGGTGCAAACCTCTATCCAGCCATGCCTTACACCTCGTACTCGAAAGTTACTGATGAGGATATGAAGGCGCTGTACGCGTATTTCATGCAGGGTGTCCAACCCGTCGACGACAAAGGGCCGCAAACCGATCTGCCCTTCCCCTTCAATATTCGCCTGTCGATGGCAGGATGGAATTTGTTGTTTGCAGACGATAAACCGTTTACGCCGGATAACAGCAAATCGGCTGAATGGAATCGGGGCGCGTATCTGGTTGAGGGGTTAGCCCACTGCTCCACTTGCCATACACCACGCAACGCCCTGATGGCTGAAGAGTCGGGTAAGGCGCTGGCCGGTGCATCTCTCGGTACCTGGTTTGCACCCAACATTACCTCGGATGTCCATGCAGGTATCGGCAGTTGGTCAGATCAGGCATTGTCTGCTTATCTCACTACCGGTAATTCAGGGGAAGGATCGCAGGCAGGTGGCCCGATGCTGGAAGCCATCAACAAAAGCTTCAGTCACCTGACGCCCACCGATATCAAAGCCATTACCGCATATTTGCGCGATGTACCCGCACAGCAAATCAATCCAACGGCAACGAAAACGCAGATAACCCCGGCAAAGCAGGTGAATGAGCTGGAGCTGTTATCGGGCAATGCGTCCGAAGGCGCAAATCTGTATAACAGCCACTGCGCCAGTTGCCATCAGCTGTCGGGAGAAGGACGTAACGGACTCCCTGCCCTGGCTGGCAACGCGGCACTTCGACGCCCGGTGGCGGATAACGCTGTCATGGCAGTGCTGGATGGTCTGGTACCCGACCACGGACAAGCGATGCCAGCTTTCTCCCGGCATATGAACGACCAACAGGTTGCCACGTTGGTTAACTATCTGTTCGATAATTTTGGCGATGCCCGTGTTCAGACCACACCCGAGCGCGTGAAAGAGTTAAGAGCAGGCGGTAACCCTTCGCCGCTATTAGCCGTGGCGAAAGGCGGTATGGTCGCTGGTGGTGTTATTGTCCTGGCGATTCTTCTGTTTTTCGTACGCAGACGACAACGAAAATAGGGTAAATATCAGGCGATGGTTTTTGCCATCGCCTGATGTGTTCTGATAACTGCTGACTGAGTTTACTCAAATGAGTAAATGAGCATTTACGGATGAAGTCACCCGCAGATTTTACCGCCGTGAAGTGTCGGCTGACCTACCGCGATAGTGACCGCGAAATTATTGCGCAAAGCCTCTTCCTCTTTCAGCGAAACAGCCTTACCACACCTGACATATTGTCCGCGCCCTGTCCGGCGTCGATAGCTCGCTGGAATACCGCCAGCCAGCGGACTCCAGCATGACGTGCCGGAAACCGCATTCAGTACGCGGGCCACATCAGCCCCCTCCTGATTAAGGATGCCAATGATCTCAGCAATCGCGGTGACCTGAACGCCCATCAGGGCATTGGTGGCCAGCTTGGTCAGTGCCGCTGAACCGTGCGCACCGGTGTGGTAAACCACAGACCCCATCTGGAGAAGCACAGGCTGGATTTTTTTGATCACATCCTGTTCTCCGCCAGCAAACCAGACCAGGGTTCCTGCTTCAGCCTGAGGCCGTGAACCTGATACCGGTGCTTCAACAAAGTGCCTGGTGTGCGTAGCCATTTCTGCGGCAAGCGTCTTAATCCAGCCCGGCGTGAGAGTACTGCTCTCTATAGCAATTGAATGCGGTTGCATACCGGCAAGCGCACCGTGCTCGGCATCAAGCCAGACCTCATGTGAGACATCATCATCGCGCACCATTGATAAAACCACATCAGCACTGGCTACCGCTTCACGCGGCGTTTTGCCGATGATAGCCCCGGCAGAAGCCAGTTCCTTAACAGCCGCCGGCGTGCGGTTCCAGACGGCCACTCAGGCCAGAAAATTACTGTTTGGCTTGTTCCGCAGCCTGGACCAGACCTGTCAGCCAAAGTTGGTGAGCGTTGAGCATAGGATTAGGTAATGTGTTGTGCAGTTGTTGAGCAGGAACACCAATCTGGCTTTCTTCTGTCAGGATGCGCAGGCGCCCCCCCGGAAGATTCTCCAGTAACCAGGCGTGATGAACATCGAGATGATGCTGGGCATCGCCTTCCACCCAGCCATGCCAGGCGATGCGTGCTGGCCCACCATTAACGGATGGCTGAAACTCAGTGACCTCAGACTCAACCGGGAAACCAAATGTGGTGAATTTAAAACGGGTTCCCATATGCAGTTCTGTTTCACCTTTCTTATGAAAAATGATGTTTGCTGCGTTTTTGTAGTAGGTCGGCCATTCAGACGCATGAGTGAGCAAAGGCCAGACATCATTGATAGTGAGTCCCTTAACTACCACTTCATTAGAAACATAGTTATCTGTGGTGCCCGGGGTAAACTTTTTGGGCCATACAATGACAGGGCCATATCCCTCAGTCTGCATCTGTGGAGATACCTGTTGCTGTGCGGCATGACTTCCCACGGCGAAAAGTGAAGCAGAACTCAGGAGGGCAGCCAGTAGTGTTTTTTTCATTTCTTAATCCAGTCAGTGTGTCGATGAGTCAATGGTGGCAGCACTTAAGAAATAAAGAAAATTATGATTTATGATTTTTGATATCAACTTCTATGATATCAAAAATCAGAGGATAGTTATGATCTGGCAACACCTTCATCACGGGGTCGAGCTCAGCCGTACTGAAAATCCGACCCTGACAGATACAACTCATTTCACGACTCAGGATTAAGGATGTCTTCAACCTGCTGCGATGACAGGTCTACACCAAAGAATTGGCTATAAAAATCATGCGTTTCCTTAGCCATATCGATATCAGTAAATCGCGTCGGGTAAAGGGTTTTCGCCAGCCATAAGATCTGTATTGCCTCTTCACTGGTTTCCCTGCACCACCAGAACATCCCCTGCGGATTGACATACACCCGGTGCTGTTTTACCGCAGACACAGCCTGCCACGCGGGAGAATGCATGATTTCATCGGCATCGCGTCTGTTCATGGCAACAATTGCCTCAGGATTACTGGCGATGACTTTCTCCAGCGGGACTTCACCCATGTTGTTCCGTTTTACGCCAAACCAATGTTCTGCCACGTTACGCGCGCCAGCTAAATCCATCCAGTCCTGGTTGAGAGAAGGGCGACCACTGGTCGTTAGTGGGCTTCCCATGCTGTGATAAAGTGTTACCTGTTCACTTTCCGACAGCCCGTTCAGTCGTTGCTTTATCAGCGCGATATTGCGGTCAAAATAGTGCTGATAACGATCGTTAATAACCTGTGCAGATGGCCCCAGTGCCTGCGCCGTCAGTGATACCCGCTCACGCAAGGCATCCATCGAATTCGCTTTCAGCTCCAGCGTCTTAACACCGGCCTGAGATAACAGTTCAGGTTGTGACAAATGCATATTGGCGGGAATGATCAGTAGCTGAGCATTGAGTGCGATAACCTGCTCAGGATTGATTTCATGCGCACTGTTCACACCAA
The DNA here is from genome assembly GCF_009728735.1 of Pantoea phytobeneficialis. NCBI lineage: Bacteria > Pseudomonadati > Pseudomonadota > Gammaproteobacteria > Enterobacterales > Erwiniaceae > Pantoea > Pantoea phytobeneficialis. Next base: position 187,671 of record NZ_CP024639.1, on the reverse strand, counting down.
TGACCGGTACTTTTTCGATGCCTGGATAGATCTGGCGAAACAAAGGAATGCGTTTGGCAATTTCTGAGGTGCCAACAATATTGGGTCCATAACCCAGCATGGCAATAATGGTATTTTGTGCAGGCCAGGGAGACGCGACACGAATATCGCTGTGCGTCTCATTTGCAGCATTACCATACAACGGCCAGGCCAACAGGGCGGCGAATAAAACCGTCGTTAATCGACGAATAAAGTTTTCCATATAATCCCGGTGCCTCCTGGCGGGAGACACCGCTCCAGATATTAGAAATCGAAAGTGACTGAAGCGCGAACTTCACGGCCGTTGCCGACAAAGGCACTTGCCGAGCTGCCACTCCCGTCGGTATCACCCGGGAAAATAGACGCCCAGTAGTGTTCATTCGTCACGTTATTTACCGCAACGCGCAGTGTGGTGGGGATATTTCCAACCATCGTGGTGTAGCGGGTACCGAGATCCAGGGTGGTATAACTGTCTGCCCATGTGGTATTCAGGTCATTACCTGCACGCTTGCCGGTATAATGCACATTGGCGCTGTACACCAGTTCTGGCATGGAAGGCAGGTTGTATTCCACCAGCACATTCCCCTGAACTTTCGGTACGCCGACCACCCGTTTATTACTGGTGTCTTCCGAAACGGTGTTTTTCAATTTCGGATCAAGGAAAGTGGCGCCGCTATAGATATTCAGCCCGTCAAACACATTTCCGCTGGCGGTGAGTTCGAGTCCTTTATTGAGTTGATCACCCTGCTCTTTGTAGACCATGTCAGATGGGTCAACGTAAGCAAAGGGACGTTTCAGGCGAAACAGCGCGGCACCCAGATTCAACCCCTGAACCTGCGCTTTCAGCCCAATTTCATATTGCTCGCTGCGGTAAGGGTCGAGTGTCTGCCCCTCATTTTTAATGCCTTCACCTGTTGCCGCCGTGCCACCCTGTTCAAGCGAGTCGGCATAGCTGATATATGCCATCAAGGCTGGGGTGATCGAATACATCAACGCGACATTCGGGCTTAAGCCATCCTGGCTAACCACCCCGGTTTTCTGGCCCGCATTACTGTAGTTACTGGTCTCCAGCCAACTCTGGCTGAGATAGAACATCGCTGACCACTGTGGATTGAAAGTGACGGTATCGCCAACGGTGATATTTTGTTGCGTGGTCACACTCGATTTATAACGCGCACCATCAGTGATAATTTTGCCATCACCCGGTTCCTGCATAGCCGACGGATCATAATAGTTAGTCGTTCCCAGACTATAACGTTGGGTACTGCCTTTAGCGGTCCAGATAGACCATACATATCCTCCCGTGGAGAAGGCCAGATCATGACCGATACTTCCCGTATCGACGTGTCCGTTCAGCGTCAGCGTATTGCTTAATACTCTGAATCGCCCCGCAGCCGCAGAATCAGAAAGGGAGCGACTGAGTGTCCCCGAATTATCGGTAATCGTGTTAGATACGGTGCGCATTGCCCGGTCAGCCTGCTGGAAGCCAACCCCGGCATTTACTGACCAGTTACTGTTCAGGTAATGAATCAGGTGGGTGCTGATGGTGTCAGTGGTCAGGTCATTACCTGATGTCGGCAACGTATAGTTTTTATTATTCGGATTAGGTGCTTTCGGCAGATTTATGCTCTCACCATAGCTGAAGCCACCAACATAACCTTTTTGTATAAATTCATAATGGCTGGCATCAAGTTGCAACTGCGTCCCCGGTCGGATATTCCAGTCAAACGCGACTGCGACCAGTTTGCGGCGTAACGTGCTGTCCTTCACGTTACCCTCACCCTCTTCATTAAGAAGATTCACCCGGTAGCCAAACTTATCGTCATCGCCAAAATGCCCCCCCAGGTCGACGTGACCACTGTAAGCATTGCGGCTTTGATAACCCAAAGTGACCCGATGCAGCGGTTGTTCAGTGGGACGTTTGGCAACAAAATTAAACTGACCCGCCGGGCTGGCGGGGCCATAAAGTGCTCCCGTCAAACTGTTCAGTACATCAAGACGTTCTAACATCTCTACCGGAAATGCGGTGGTTGAAACGATATTGAGACCATCAAGACGGCTGTTTGCCACCACGCTACCCTGCATCCCCCGGCTTTGTGGCCGCCCAACGTCCATGCCACCGCGTGCCTGCATCTGCGTACTGGGTGAATATTTCAATAATTCGCTGACGCTTTTCGCCTGCTGATTATCAATCATCTGGTGAGTAACGGTCGTGGTCGAGTACGGCGTTTCAGTCCATGACTTATTGCCAATGGGACCCAGGTTGACATCCGGCGTGGTAAACCCTGCTCCACCCTGACTGTCTGAATAAATGTCCCCCGAGGGCACTGCGTTAACCACCATCTGTTCATCATGGGTAGGTTCTTTTGCCGACGTGCTTTTATCTTTTGTCGCAACAGGTTCATTCGTTACTGCTGCACCGACCATCCCAGGCAAACCGGCGAGTAGTATCGCGATTAATCTCTTGTTCATATCATTGCGTTATATAGTTATTTATATTACGAAAAAGGAGCAAGGAGAATACATCTGCAATTAATGATTAGCAATTATTAAAAACATTGAAAAAATGCAACAGGAGTAATCACTCACAGTAAATAACAAGATCTAGACAGGACGTTTATATGTATTTACTATATGATTCCGGGCATAAACTTAGATCGTTGCATATCATTATATTTTCTTTCATGCGCTAAAATAAAAAATACAAATCAATAAGTTAAGTAAATTACATTAATAAGGAGATAATAATTAAAGGCCAGAAAGACCAATGGAGTGATATAAATCACATAAAACAAACATTAATTTCGACAGTTGAAAACACGCCATACACAGACATGTTCTGCATATTTAACCTTCACATGTGACTAAAGTCGCCATCAGACATTAACATTTTTTCTATTTACTCTTGCGGTAAAATTTCGACAGGAAATATTCCATTGCCCTGATGGCTGCGCAGAGCATTCTCTCTTCTTTATCTGACCGCTTTAACCTGTAACCACCACTGTATCCAGCGCACGAAGGGCAAAATCAATCATGGCGATAAGCTCTTCTCTGGATGATCCATCACGCGCCTGCAAGGAAATCGCCTGGGTTATGCCATAAAAAAACGCCGCCATTTGCCCAATATCGGTTTCTGCGGGAATGTCGCCGTCATGACGTCCACGTTCAATACGGGCGGTAATCGCCTCAACAATCTTGTGCCGTGCCTGCTTAAGGTACAGCCTTGCCTGTTCATTACCCGGCAGGCAATTCACTACACCGAGGATCAGCATACATCCGCCCGGTTGATGGGCGAGCGCAGCCTCAATACTGGTCAGGAACATATTACGCAGCGCCTGCCGCAGCGTTGGCGGCGTCTCCAGCGCCAGCCGCGACCCTTCTCCGACTGTCACCAGGTAATGATCCACCGCCTCACAAAATGCGGCTTCTTTGGACCCAAATGCAGCGTAAAAACTGGGCGGGTTAATACCTGCTGCGGCAGTTAAATCAGAGAGTTGCGCGCCTTCATAGCCGCGAATCCAAAAGACTTCCATCATCGCCTGTAAAGCCGCTTGCCTGTCAAAACTGCGGGGTCTTCCGCGAGAAGTCATAGCACACCATTTCTGTAAATATCACTACAAAATTATTGACTGCATCATCCAGCCGGGTTAGAACCAATTATATATTTTTGACTACAGAATAGAAGGCGCATGATGTCTGAACGACAACCGGTTGAGGTTATTGAGGAATTTTTGCAACGTGCGGCAACATCGCCAGATGTTTCAACCATTGCTGAGCTGGTCAGCGAGGAGGTTGACTGGTTCGTGGCGGGAGATGTGGCGGTTGTGCCGTGGATTGGCCGCAAGCACGGCAAAGCCGGTGCCGTCGAGTTTTATCGGCAGATCCGCGAGCAGATTAGCTCGGAACACTTTGAAGTCGGCGAGATGTTGGTGCTGGGTGGCAGAGTAATGATCCCCGGCAGGCTGGCCTCCCGGGTGAACAAAACCGGAAAACTGATCGAGAGCGAGTTCGTGCTTGATTTTACGGTGACTGATGGCCTGATTACGCGTTTTCGGCTGTTTGAAGACAGTTACGCTGTCGCACAGGCCTGTGTCTGAAACGCTGGTTAAGCTGACGGTTAACTTTTTTGCGGCGATTCACTGCTGTTCTCGCCACGTATCGCCTTTAACCCAGCCAGAGAAAAAAGTTTGAAATGCGCAGTCAGCGCTTGCGTCTGCATCGCGACAATTTCCTGCACCGGGCCAGGTATCCGGTTCCCGGCCACCATCAGCATCATGCAGGGTGCCACGACACTGAGCATGCAGGGAAGCAGGCGGGGATCATCCTCTGCAAGACCGGCTGCCTGCGCAACAATCCGCCTGACTGACTGAATTTTTCCTGCACCTTCTGAGTTGATAAAATCACCGAGTTGTACCGAAGGAGACAACAGTTCTCGTGCAAATACGCGTCCGTGCCAGTCATCCGGATTGCTGAGTTTCGCCAGAAACGTTTCCAGAAACACACCCAGTTTATCTTCAGCGGGAAGGTCTGATGCCGCTAACTGAGCAAGCTGATCACCATCCAGGTAATGATGATGAGCCAGTGTCAGCACAGCCAGATATAGCCCATCTCTACCGCCAAAGTGATAGTTGATCGCTGCCAGGTCAACATTGGCTTTTTTGGCGACCTCTTTGTTAGTGGTCTGAGCAAACCCCTTCTCAGCAATCAATTCCCCTGCTGCCTCCAGAATGCTCTCGCGGGTGATATCTCCATCGCTGCGTCGTGCTCTGCCCATTATTCAAAATGCCCGGATAAGTTATTTATGACCATAAGGGGTTTATTATCACACAATTAAAGTTTAAATTAAATTTAAACTAAGCATCGAAGAGCGTCAGGACGCAATGCCCATGAACAAAAAAATCATCGCTGGAGGGATCGTGGCGGTTCTCATCGTTGTCGCAGGCGCTTTCTGGTTGTTTGGCAGAAACAACCAGAATACGGGTCAACTGACACTGTATGGCAATGTCGACATCCGTCAGGTCTCACTGGCATTTGAGAATAATGGCCGTATCAGTACGGTTGCCGTTGATGAAGGTGACCACGTCAAAGCCGGGCAGATTCTGGCTACGCTGGATACCAAAGCGCTGGAAATTCAGGAACAACAGGCTGTGGCGCAGTTGGATGTTCAAAAGCAGACCGTTCGTGAACAGCAGGCGGGCGCGCGTCCGGAAGAAATCGCACAGGCGAAAGCGCAACTGGCATCCGCTCAGGCACAACTGCAAAAAGCCACTGAGGATATCACCCGGATCCAGCGGATTTCAGCCACCACGGGTGGTAAAGGTATCAGCAAGCAGGAACTGGATATGGCCAGAAGTTCCCTGCTCATTGCACAGGCGAGTGTGCAAGAGCGGCAGGCTAACCTCACGTTAATGGAAAAAGGGGTTCGAAAAGAGCAGCGTGAGGCATCGGTCGCTCAGGTCCGCGCCACGCAGGCCCAGCTGGCACTGATGCAGTACCACATTTCACAGGCCGAGTTACGTTCTCCTGTCGACGCTGTGGTACGTGCCCGTCTTCAGGAGCCGGGTGACATGACCGGACCTCAGAAAGCCGTCTTCACTCTGGCACTGAGTGAACCCAAATGGGTTCGGGTATGGCTGAGCCAAAATGATCTTGGCCGGGTGAGGTCAGGCATGCCCGCCCAGATCAGGACAGACTCCTTTCCTGATAACCCCGTGCAGGGCAAAGTCGGCTTTATCTCTTCTGTCGCCGAATTCACCCCAAAATCGGTTCAGACCGAGGAGCTACGAACCAATCTGGTTTACGAAGTGCGAATTGTTGCTGAAGACCCGAATGATGTATTGCGTATGGGACAGCCTGCAACGGTCACTATCAACACTCAACCAGAGAAACAACATGATGCCCCTCACTGATCGTCAGGACGTGGTGGTGGCTCAAGATTTAGTGCGCGAGTTTCCTGCCCCTGGGAAAAATATGCCAGACCTGCGAGCGCTGGATGGACTCACGCTGAGGATTCGTGCCGGTGAAGTGACGGCGCTCGTCGGGCCGGATGGTGCTGGCAAAACCACCTTTCAACGACTGATCGCCGGACTGTATACCCCCACATCGGGTACCCTGACAGTTCTGGGGACCGATGTAGTTGCTGACCCGCAATCTGTGCAAAACCGCATCAGTTATATGCCGCAACGATTTGGTCTTTATGAGGATCTTAGCGTGCAGGAGAATCTTGACCTGTATGCTGACTTGCATGGTGTCCCAGCCGGGGAAAGGCAGTCACGTTTTGCCCGTTTGCTGGCTATTACTGACCTTGAACGTTTCACCGCTCGCCCGGCAGGAAAGCTGTCTGGCGGTATGAAACAGAAACTGGGTCTGGCCTGTACCCTGGTGCGCTCCCCGGATTTATTGTTGTTGGATGAACCCAGTGTCGGCGTTGATCCGCTTTCCCGTCGCGATTTATGGAAGATTATTGAGCAACTTGTCCAGGAAGAAAATCTGAGCGTTATCATCAGCACAGCTTACATGGATGAAGCTGAACGATGTGCTCAGGTTTACATTATGGATCAGGGTAAAATTCTCGCCTCTGGCACACCAGACGAGCTTCGACTGGTCGCCAATGGCAGCACATGGCAGGCAATTCCTGCATCAGGCATCAAATCACGAACCTTGCAGGCACATTTACTTGAACAGCGGGAAAAGATTGCTGACGCCGTCCCTAAAGGGGATGCCGTAAGGTTTATTTGTCAGTCCCCTGAAGACACATCGACCCCTGCCGGGATAAACGCTACACCACGCGAACCTGAGCTTGAAGACGGCTTCATGCTGTTGCTGCATCGTGCACAATTGAAGGAACACCCCTCAACATTCTCTGCCCCGGTGAAGCCAGAAATGGTGTCATCCCGTGATTCCGCAGATGACAGTGATAACCCTGTCATCCTTGTAAAGGATCTGGTCCGTAAGTTTGGTGATTTTACTGCGGTTGCCAGCACCTCTTTTGGGGTAAAACGTGGGGAGATTTTCGGTCTTCTCGGACCGAACGGCGCTGGAAAGACCACTACCTTTCGCATGCTGTGTGGACTACTGCCTGCGACCAGTGGTCAGCTGGAAGTCGCCGGAATGAATCTGCGAACCGCAAGAGCAAAAGCGCGTGCCCGCATTGGCTATGTGTCGCAAAAGTTTGCTCTGTACGGCAATCTCAGCGTCAGGGAAAACCTGACATTCTTTGGCGGTGCTTATGGCTTGTCCGGGGACGTGTTAACTCGACAAATTGAAGCCTCTCTTAAACAGTTCAAACTCAATCCTGATGCTATCAGTGGTGAATTGCCGGGTGGGTTTAAACAACGTTTGTCGATGGCTGTCGCATTATTGCATCAACCCGAAATCGTCTTTCTTGATGAACCCACCAGTGGTATCGACCCGCTGGCCAGACGCCTTTTCTGGTACACCATCGGAGAGCTGGCCGATAAGGGGATCACCATCATTGTCACCACTCACTTTATGGAAGAAGCCGAGTATTGCGACCGCATAGCGATTCAGGATGCAGGAAAAATGCTGGCACTGGGTACCCCAGGAGAAGTACGACAGTTTGCCGGGTTGCATCACGATGTCGATATGAATACGGCATTTATTGCGATTGTCGAGAATGCACGAGCCAACGCCATAGAGAGAGGGTCATCACATGCATGACTCCACATTCGTTCATCGTCTTATCTCGCTGACACGGAAAGAGACACGCCAGTTGGTTCGTGATAAAAGCAATCTGGCCGTGGGTTTCCTGTTACCCGTGGTGCTAATTCTTTTATTTGGTTACGGTATTTCTTTCGACCTTGCCAATGCCCGTGTTGCTGTCGTTCAGGAACAACATACTCCGCAAAGCCATCAGGTGATTAGCGCATTGCAGGGAAGTCGCTATCTGTCAGTGCAGGAGTATCCAAACTTCGTTACGGCGCAGAGGGCGCTGCAACAGGGGAAAACGGATGCCATTGTCCGTATTCCTTCAGATTATGCGCAGAGTAGTAGCGTCGGCACAGGACAGTTGCAGGTAATCCTGAATGGGGCGGTGACCAGCGTCGCATCTGCCGCTCAGAATTACATTACCGGGGCACTGGCCGTGCAGTCTGCCGTTGAATCAGACAGGCAAAATACCCCCTCGGTGGTGGGTTCTGTTTCCATCGAGCAGCGTATGTGGTTTAACGAAGCCAGCAACAGCACCTGGTTCATCGTTCCTGGGATCATTGTCCTGATTCTGACGCTCATTGGTGCTTTTCTTACCGGGTTACTGATAGCCAGGGAGCGAGAACGGGGAACGCTGGAAGCGTTGTTTGTCACCCCGGTTCGCCCACTGGAACTTGTACTCGCCAAGCTTGCCCCGTATATGGTGATAGGCACGGTTGACCTGATGATGTGCCTTCTGGCTGCACATTATCTTTTCGACGTCCCCATCCGTGGCTCTCTGTTCGCTATCATCATCGCCTCTTTGCTCTACCTGCTGGTGGCACTGGGTATGGGGCTGGCAATTTCTGGGTTTGCGCCGAGTCAGTTCATGGCAAGTCAGGTGGCACTGATTGCGAGCTTTATGCCAGCCATGATGCTGTCAGGATTTGTCTTTGATCTTCGCAATTTGCCGGTGGCAATCCAGGTAGTCAGTCAGATCCTGCCTGCCACACATTTCATGTCTCTGATAAAAACGCTTTTCCTGGGGGGGAATGACTGGCCATTGTTTTTCCGCCAGTGCGGCATTCTTTTGCTTTACGCAGTGCTGCTTATTAACGCTTCGCGGATCTCACTTCGTAAACGGTTGAGATAAAAAGATGACGAATTCATTAATACAGTGGCTGCGACATATCAGCTTTCTGATAAGAAAAGAAATGCTGACGATCATCAAAGAACCCGCCAACCGGGTGATCCTGATTGCACCGGCATTTTTGCAGGCCGTACTCTTCGGTTATGCCGCAACCTATGATGTCAATCATGTTGACTACGCCGTCCTGGATCAAAGCAGAAGTCAGTCTTCCATCGAGATTCTGTCGCATCTTGATGGCACCGGTGTTTTTAACCGTACGGCGACCCTGACTTCATCTGCCCAGATAGCGCAGACTGTCATGGACGGTAAAGCGCTTATGGTACTGACTTTCCCACCCGACTTTGAGGATAAACTCAACCAGGGCTTAGCCTCCCCCATGCAGGTAATTTTGGATGGGCGTAACTCTTCAACGGCCGGGGCCGCAGCGAGTTATATCTCTGCGGTAGTCACTGGCTTCAATCAGAGAAGTGCTGGCCCTTCTGCCATGAACGTCGTGGTCAGAGCCTGGTATAACCCAAATTTTGAGTCTCGCTGGGGAATAATGCCTACTCTGATTGCGGCCCTCAGCATGATTCAAACCCTGTTACTTTCTGCTCTGTCTGTCGCCAGAGAACGGGAACAGGGAACATTTGATCAGTTGCTTGTGACCCCTTTTACACCCATGCAGTTACTGGTTGGCAAAGCCATACCACCTGTATTGGTGGGCCTGGTACAGTCGACGATAATTTTACTGATCATTCTGTTCTGGTTCCGGATACCGATGAACGGCTCGTTTCTGGTGCTCTACACCGGCCTGTTGTGCTTCAACATTGCTGCGGTTGGTCTGGGGCTGTCGATTTCGGCTGTTTCCATCAATATGCAACAGGCGATGCTTTACACCTTCTTGCTGATTATGCCGCTCATGCTGCTTTCCGGGCTGCTGACACCGGTACAAACCATGCCTGACCTGCTCAATACCCTCACCTATGCCAACCCCTTGCGCTTTGCCATCGATCTGGTGCGCCGGGTCTATCTCGAGGGAGCCGGATTCGCTGATATCGCCTTTGATTTTATTCCAATGCTTGCCCTGGCTGTTGTCACTATGCCGCTGGCTGCATGGTTGTTTCGTAACCGACTGTACTGATGCAGGAATGAAGATGAATCTCAGTGTTTCCCACTTAAATCGTCCTGGGTTGTCCGTCGTGGCAACGTTGCTGACGATGATACTCGTTAGCGGTTGTACCGTTGGTCCTGATTTCAAAAAACCAGAGCAGAAAGCTCCGGCTGACTGGACAAGCTGGCGTAGTGCTGATCCTGCGTTGCTTAATGTTCCCGGTGCCGCTGCGGTAGCGGATAACCAGTGGTGGAAAAGATACGATGACCCCACGCTCAATGTGCTGGTTGAAAAGGCCTTAACTGCCAGTCCTGATATCAGAACTGCCGCGCTTCGGTTTGCCAGCGCACGCGCACAGCAACACATCACGTCGTCGCAACAAACGCCAAATGTCAATGCGACAGCCAGTATCACCCGCAATCAGCAAAGCGAAAACAGCCCTTCGACCAGAGCGTTAAAAGAGGTGCTGCCAAATCCGGATGAGCTCATCACGTTGATGACCGATCCCTACAACTGGTATCAGGGAGGACTGGATTTTAGCTGGGAAATTGACTTCTGGGGGCACGTCCGTCGCGCCATTGAGGCTTCCGAAGCTGACAGCGCCGCGCAGCAGGCACAGCTTGAATTTGCCAGATTGAGTATTGTTGGTGACGTGGTTAACAGTTACTGGACTTTGCGGGGGATTCAGCAGCAAATCAGCCTGGCAAAAGATGATGAAAGAGCACTTGATGAACGTCTGTCGTTGATTCGAGCACGAACGTTGAGTGGTGCACAGGATAATACGGATCTTGAACGGCAACGCAGTGAACTGGCAGCGACGCGGGCAAATCTTATTGAATTACAGGCACAGGAGGGTGTGACGACAAATCAGCTTCTTCTGCTGCTGAATGAACGTCCTGGTGCATTGAAAACGTTGCTGCAATTCAAACCTGGCAGCTTACAGGCAGGCAATCTGCCGCCTTTACAGTTAGGTATCCCCTCAAAGGTCGCGTCAAACCGACCTGACATCAAAGCTGCGGAAGCACATCTTCATGCTGCCACAGCCAGAATTGGCGTGGCTGAAGCAGAACTCTACCCCAGTATCACAATCGGTGCCCAAATTGGGATGGATACCTACAGCGCGGGTAATTTCGGTGAATGGGGCAGCCGCAGTTGGTCCGTTGGCCCAAGCCTCAATTTACCGATTTTCGATCGAGGACGGCGTAAAGCGACTGTCGTATTGCGGGAGACTGATCAGCAACAGGCCGCTGTCGATTATCAGAAAACTGTCCTGAGAGCGTGGCAGGAAATTGATGACGCTTTGAGTCGCTATAGCGCAGCCCAACAAAAACTCGCTGAACAACGAACGCGGGCTGAGAGTTCTGCTCAGGCGCTGGCCTTGATTGAGGCACGCTATAACGGCGGATTAACCAGTTTTATTAATGTCCTGGATGCCCAACGTAGCGATATTCAGGCACGTCAGGCATTGGCAATGAGCCAGCGGGATCTTAAGACGGCATGGGCGGCGGTGAATCGTGCTGTGGGTAACTATCCACGTTAATTCACACCAGCAACGTTATACACCGCGCTGATGTTGGGATCATCACGTAAGATTTGAGAATACCTCCACCACCACAATTAATCTAAATAGCAGGAAATGAGAAAGTTAGATCCCGTTGCCGGACTGGTAAAACAGAAAACGATCTGATTTCATAACAATGATGAGCTTTCTTTCATCATATCGTCGAGCTGAAATCAGCAACATGGAGAGCAATATGGGGATTCAACGCGTTCGCAGCTTCCTGCAAACACACGCACCAGAAATTACCGTGACCGAGTTGGAAGCACCAACTGCAACCGTGATTCAGGCGGCCGAAGCATTTGGCGTTGAACATGGACAAATCGCAAAATCGTTGTCCTTCCGGGTTAATGACCAGGTCGTGCTGGTGGTTATGGCGGGCGATCGTCGACTGGATAACCGAAAATACAAAGAATTTTTTGGTGTGAAGGCGCGCATGCTGGCAGCCGATGAGGTGGAGATGCAAACGGGCTTTGCTCCGGGTGGTGTCTGCCCATTCGGCATCAACCCGGAAGTTAACATTTACTGTGATGAAAGCCTGCTCAGTTATCCTGAAGTGCTGCCTGCGGGCGGCAATGCACGCTCAGGGGTGCGTATCTCACCCGAAAAGTTGGCCAGCATTACCGGGGCCAAATGGGTGAGCCTGAGTGTTGATGTAAACCAGAAACTGCCCGGGTAAGGGTAAAGTCATTTTAATTATCTGTAGCATCAATCTCAGTACCCGACAGAATCAACGCTATCTGGAACGGATTTCTTTAGAAATCCGTCAATCTGGCCATGAGATGCCCTCATGCTTTGTTCAGTTTGCCGCCAGCCACTCTGCCTGATCAATTTATGAAATTTATACGCTATTGGCATTTTCCCGCCGATCCGCCGCGTTTTGCCCCTATCCGGTGATACATCCGTCACAGTATAAATGGAACTCATACCTTGAAAAGCGAAAGCCACCTGCTTTCCAGTGCCGCTTAAAGATACCCTGACCGAAGGATAAATAAACCTCTACGATACGATCAGATTTTGGGAGCCTCGAATGACAAACCATTTAGCCGAGCCATGTCATGATATTGCACACCTGGCACATGTTGAGATGTTCTCAAATAAATTTGAGGAAAGCCTGGATTTCTTTGTCAACGTGTATGGTCTCACTGTCTCTGCGCAGGATGAGAACCATGCCTGGCTCAGGGCATGGGATGACTACGAATTCCATACCCTGAAACTGACGCGCCACTCAACGACAGGTGTGGGCCATATCGCCTACCGCGCCAGTTCAGAGGCCGCGTTGATGCGACGGGTGGCGGCGATCGAGGCCAGTAAATATGATGTTATTGGCTGGGTTGATGATGAACCTGGACATGGACGTGCTTTTCGCTTCTCAGATCCCTTCGGACACGTATTTGAAATCTATTACGACACGGTACGTTATCAGGCAGATGCGGCTGAGCGCCCTTCATTAAAAAACTTAGCGCAACGCTATCATGGCCGCGGCGCTTGCCCACGTCGTCTCGATCATCTCAACCTGCTGGCAGCCGATGTGAGCGAGTTTAAAACCTTTATGGAAACCTGCCTCGGCTCGCGTGTCACCGAAATGATTCAGCTTGATAACGGACGCATCGGCGGTTGCTGGTTCACGATCAATAATAAAACATACGATCTGGCCTGCACCGAAGAGCATGGTGGGGGTAATGCTCGTCTTCATCATGTCACCTATGCGACAGATACCCGTGAAGATATTTTGCGTGCCGCGGATATCTTTCTCGAAAATGGTGTACATATCGAAACCGGACCGCATAAGCATGCCATTCAGGGCACATTCTTCTTATACGTATGGGAACCTGCTGGCAACCGTGTTGAGCTGGCAAATTCTGGGGCACGGCTGATTCTGGCTCCTGACTGGCAGACAGTCGTCTGGACGGAAACCGAGCGTAAAAAAGGACAGGCATGGGGCCTGAAGACGATCGAAACTTTCCATACTCATGGCACACCACCAACACCGAAACAACTGGAAGAGTGACAGGCTTGTGCTGCGCGGCTACCAAGGCTGCTGTCGTTAAAAATCGACCATACAGAGAGTTTTTGATGCGAAGGTACGGAAGGTTTTAGGTTTGAAATTTTAGCCATTGGGAATCTTTTAACACCAACAAGATATCATCGGGTCTTGCCCTGAAGTCATGGCCTCCGAGCCATCAGGGCAATTCCAATAAAATAATTTACTCGCAAGATTTTACACCTCAAAAAAATCAACCTTGCCACCCACGAGGTGATACATGCTGCCAACAATTTTAATCTTTTTCTCGTCTTCCAGACTTTTCAGCACCGAGCTATTTTTTCGAATATTTAAAATCGTCATTTCGACATTTTGCCTGGCAACCGCATCAACAAAATCGTAATTACTGCCTTTACGCTCGCCACTGTATTTTGTTTTTTCAATTGCGGGTTTAATTTCATCGAGCAACCCCGTCAGATTGCCTAACTCTGCATTATCAATTGCGCCCCGAACAGCACCGCAGCTGGTGTGGCCCATAACCAGTACTAACTTCGCTCCGGCAACTGCACAAGCAAATTCCATGCTACCCAAAATGTCCCGGTTGCTGATATTGCCCGCAACGCGAGCATTAAACGTCTCCCCTATCCCGGCATCCAGCAAAATCTCAGCCGGTGCGCGCGAGTCAATGCAACTGAGGATCACTGCTGCCGGATATTGACCCGCAGCGCTGCTGCGTTTCTGCGCCAGAAAATCATGTTTTGCAGGACGGTTTTCCCTGAAACGCGCATTGCCCTGCCTGAAATGCTCAATAACCTGATCAGGCGTCATCGCATCGCGTTCTGCTTTGCTAAGCGATGCTGCCAGGCTGATAGTGGGCACTAATAAACCTGCCAGTCCAGTGATCGAGAGAGCGGATACAGCAAGGGTATGTTTCAATAATATCCGACGTGATGATTGATTCAGGGGGTTATGGCTCATCATGTACTCCTTGCAAGGTTGAAATGTATCATTTCAGGCAAGCCTGACTCATCCTCTCGCAGAGGGAGTCACCACTTCATACCTGATTTACACGGCGTTATTCGGTCTGGTTTCGGGAATAAATAGCCTTAGTGCTGTTAATGCCCGGTGAAATTAAAAATGTCGACATCCAATGATATATCAGCCTGGCATAAATTGCGCTTTCATCACCTGTTAAAATAAAATCAAATAATGCAGTGGCATTTTCTTGCGTTGTTTCCCTGAAAATAGATTTACCTGGTTACACTGAGCCTGCCACTGCCATTATTTGTGCATTTACTTATTTTTCAGTCATATAATTATCGCCCAGACTTAGAGATAAATATAAAATCAGTACCAATGCAGAGTTGGGGGTAGGAAAAATTTTTCTGAGGGAAATTTATTTAAAGCGAACCGCTAACGAAAGCCTTTCATCGGCTTGCTGAGTGAGATATCAGCCATTAAGCATCTTGTCACACCAAACGACTGACATTAAATTAACAAGGCTGAATCCATTTATACCCAACATAAGACGTTGTGCGTGAGCGTTGTTTACAGCTCCGGGCAGCATGCCATTGCCGAAAAAGGTTCTGCCAAATGAACCTTTTCCGATCCAGACCGCTCAACGTCGTCCTCCAGCCCCTTACATTTGCATCAATAAGTGTTGAATACGCTCAGCAGTCAGCGTGAGATGACGATACATGGCCTGCGAAGCCGCCTCCGCATCTCCTGCTATAACGGCATCACATATCGCAATATGTTCAGGTAACGTGGTGAGGAAAGGCTCCTGCAATTGTGAGGCGATGGTATTCTGACACCACTCAATCTGGCTCCACATCTCCTGCATCATCCGGGTTAATCGGGCATTGTCGCAATATTGTAATGCCAGCTTATGGATCAACAGATCTACTGCTGGCAGCGATTGCTCAACGTTCTGTTGATGCAGTTGTTCCCCCGCCTGGAGATAGAGGGCGCGCGTTTGCTCGGCCTCTGCACGCGGAATATTGGGCGTCGCCAGGCGAATGGTGGCACTCTCCAGCGCAATACGCACATCAAACAACTCTTTGACATCTCTGGCATTCAGCGTTGCCACAAACACACCGCGACGAGGGAAGATCTCCATTAACCCCAACGCTTCTAATTTTCGCGCCGCATCGCGTACCGGTGTGATACTGATGTTCCATTGCGTCGCGTAGTAACCGAGATCAACACGCTGTCCGGGGGTTAATCGGCCAGAGATAATCTCCTGACTCAGTGCATCGACAATTTGATTGCCGAGCGTTTCCAGAGAAATCGCGGGAAGCGCATCAGTTTGCGTTTTTGTCATTATTGTCATCCAATACATCGCTCATTAAGCGGCTTACCGTCAAACCGGCTGAAATCTTATATATCAGTCTACGTAGCGATTCTGGGTGAAACAAGTCCACCCATTTTCTGTTACGCGCGGTCGTGGTGGATATGGCTGTACACCGACACCGCGATAAGAATAACAAAGCCGTTGATCGCATTTTGCACATAGGGCGAAATCAGCAGGATATTCATTAAATTACTGAGCGCAGCCAGTAGCAGAACACCCGAAATCGCATGTTTGATGCCACCAAAGCCGCCAGACAAACTGATGCCGCCCACCACCAGCGAGGCGATGGTGGTCATCAGCATATCCCCGCCCGACGCGGCGGCAATATACCCGGTACGACTCAGGAACATGAAGCCCGCCACCCCAGCCGCCAGCCCGCTCAGCATATACACGCACAGCCGCACGTTGTTCACGGCCACGCCTGAGTAATGGCTGGCACGCGCATTCGCGCCGATAGCGTAAAGTTTTCTGCCAAAACGGGTGCGATTCAGCATCCACCAGGTTATCAGCGTCATGGCGATAAACAGATAAATGGGTGCAGGTAGCCCAAGCCAAATGCTATTGCCGAAGTGGGTGAAAAAAGGATCAGGGTAATAAATCGGCGCTCCGCCGGTGGTGAGCAGAATGATGCCTCCCAGCAGCAATGTGCTGGCCAGTGTGGCAATGAACGCAGGAATATGCAGCCGCGTGACCATCAGCCCGTTCAGCAAACCAAACAGTAAGGCCGTCAGAAATCCGGCGATAATCGCTGGCCATAAACCGATATAAGGCAAGC
This sequence comes from Pantoea phytobeneficialis, assembly GCF_009728735.1. NCBI lineage: Bacteria > Pseudomonadati > Pseudomonadota > Gammaproteobacteria > Enterobacterales > Erwiniaceae > Pantoea > Pantoea phytobeneficialis. The sequence goes on along the minus strand of NZ_CP024639.1, from coordinate 171,093 downwards.
CGCCCAGCAGCATCATCGATTGTTGTTCCGAGCCGGCTCCGCCCATGATCACCGCTGATAGGATCAAAATGCCGACCATAGAGAGATCCAGGCCGCCAGAGATCACCACCAATGATTGTCCCAGAACCAGCACACCCACAATCGATGCCTGGTAAGCAATGGTGATTAAGTTATCGGGCCGGATAAAAACGCCCCCGGATACCGCAGTCGCCAGGATGATAAAAGCGATCAATACCACCACCGTGCCGTTGTCTTGCCAGAAGGCCGGATTGCGCAGATTCAGGCCCGTTTTCGCCGTTTGCGTTGTCATCATCTTCTCCTACACCTTTTCTGCACGCATGACCGTCGCGCCGACCACGGTGATAATGACCAGCGCTTTCACAATGTCCTGATAGAAGGGATCGAGGCTCGCCAGGTTCATCACATTGGCGATGGTTTGATAAATAATCACCCCCATCATCGCCTTGAGGATATTGCCTTCACCACCAAACAAGCGTGTGCCACCGATGACGATCGCCGCGATCGAATCCAGCTCCCAGCCTTGTCCCACATGGGGAACCCCGGATGAAGTGCGCACCACCAGCATCAGCCCGGCCAGCGCGGAGAGCGCACCGGCCAGGGTGTAAACAATGATTTTATGGGTTCGCACACCGATCCCCGCCAGACTGGCGGCACGTTCATTGCCACCAATGGCATACAGATTTCGGCCAAACCGCAGTGACCGCAGCATCCAGTAAAGTAAGCACGCCGCTATCAGCCAGGTCAGCACCGGCAGGGAAAGCACGGAAAAACTGAATTTGTAAGCGGCCAGTTTAGCCATCGGCACCGCAACGCTTTTCTCCGACACCACGAATGCCAGACCGCGCGCAATACCCATTACGCTCAGGGTGGCAATCATTGGCGGCACACGGCCCCATGTGACAGCAATACCACTGAGCAGACCCAACGCTGCGCCAGCCAGGCAGCCTGACATCATGCCCAACCCGGTTGAAACCGGAACCGTACTGGCAAAGATCACCGAGGAGAGCGCCAGAATGGCCGCGACGGAAAGATCGAAACCGCCGACCAGCACCACCAGAAACTGGGCGCACGCCAGAATGCCGAGTATCGACGCCTGGTTGAGAATGTTACTGAGGTTGATACTGGTGAGAAAAACCGGCGAGATGATCGAAGCCACAATCGCCATTGCCACCCAGATAAACACCAGCGCCCAGGCAGAAAACAACTTCCTGAGTATACTTTCACCGGGGAGACGTTCCAGGGTCAGCGTCTCCTTTTTGTTAAAGGTCGTCGAATTCATGCTTCCTCCGGTTGCGGCATGCTGGTGGCAGCCACCGCAAAAGACATAATCTCTTCCTGACTGGTTTCCGCGGTGTTGAGTAGCGCCGTCTGACGACCTTGCGCAATCACCAGGACGCGATCGGAAATGCCCAGTACCTCGGGTAATTCAGAGGACACCACCACCACGGTGACGCCGGTTTGCGCCAGTTCGTCAATCAGACGGTAGATTTCGGCTTTGGCATTCACATCTACCCCGCGCGTCGGCTCGTCCAGCAATAACACCTTCACACCGGCTGCCAGCCATTTACCGATGACGATTTTTTGCTGATTACCGCCAGATAAGCTCCCCGCCTTCGCCTGCCCTGAAGGGGCTTTAATGGCTAACTGCTTGATAAGGCGATCGCTGACCGCGCGCATTTGGCTGCGGCTGAAATGCAGGACATTGCCCAACCGATTGATGATGGGATAGATAAGGTTGTCGTTGATGGCGCGGTTGAGGACAAGACCACTTTCGCGGCGTTCCTCTGGCACCAGTCCCAGGCCCAGCCGGACCGCGTCCCGTGGATGGCGTATATTGACCGGCTTACCGTCGATGGCAATGCTGCCGTTATCCGCCTTACGCAGGCCAAACAGGGTTTCGAGTAGCTCACTACGTCCGGCACCAATAATCCCCGCGATAGCCAGCACTTCGCCTTTATTAACGCTGAAGTTTATCTCTGCAAATTCACCGTGGCGCCCCAACCCGGAGACCTGTAATCCGACCTCCGCCGTTTTACGGGAACCTCGGGGGAACTGCTCGGCCAGCGGTCGTCCAACCATCGCTTTAATGATGTCGCTGTGACTGAGCGCGGCAACATCGGCCGTCAAAATGTAATGTCCGTCGCGCAGCACGGTGAGACGGTCGCCAATTGCGGTCAGCTCTTCCAGCCGGTGAGAGATATAAACAATCCCCAATCCCTGTTGCCGCAACTTACGTAACAGCACAAACAGGTTCGCGACCTCATTGTCGGTGAGCGAAGCGGTTGGCTCATCGAGGATCAGGATACGGTTATTATGGCTGAGCGCTTTGGCAATCTGCACCAGTTGCTGCTGGGCCGGAGCCAGGCGATCCACCCGCGTATCGGGGGACACGTTAAGGTCAAAATTGCTCAGCAGTTTCCGGGTGTTGTCGCGTAAGGCGGCATGATCAACGCGCCCCATACTCAGCATCGGTTCATGGCCGATATAGATGTTTTCCGCCACGCTCATGGCAGGGATCAGGTCCAGCTCCTGCCAGACAATACCAATCCCGTGATCGAGCCGGGTTTTGGCATCCAGAACGGTAGGTTTCTCGTCAATAAAGATGGTGCCACTGTCCGGTTGTGTTGCGCCGGTCAGAACGCGCATCAGCGTCGATTTACCCGCGCCGTTCTCGCCCACCAGACAATGGATCTCGCCCGCTAAAACGTCAAAATTGATTCCACTTAACGCTTTCACGCCAGGATAGGTCTTTTTTATAGCTTCAAGTCTGGCCAGTGGTTGCATGTGAGGTTGCATAGTGCAGTTCCAGGTGTTGTCGCCAATGAGGAAAGCAGGCAGCCCACTTGGCTACCTGCCATTAACGGGGTCAGCAGCAGCCGACACCCATTGCCTTCAACTCCTGGATACGCAGCGGTAAACGCGCCCGATGTTGATCGGTATCGCGCTGGAAAATCTCTTTAGGCACGTATTGCGTCTTCGGTTCAATCGGTTTGCCCGCACGGAACAGCTTGAAGACCTCCAGAGCTTTTTCGCCAAAGAACGGCGGCGTTTGTACGCTAAAACGCGCCTCACCGTTGATCATGGCTTGCAGGCCATCAACCGTGCCATCTTTGCCCCACAGATAGCCCAGTAACTCGTTTCGGCCTGCCGCTTTGATGGCCTGGATACCGCCAATCATCATGTCATCACTGTCAAACACGATGCCGTCAATTTTGCCTTTCGGGAAAGCCTGGAACAGGTCTTCCACACACTTGCGCCCGGGTTCTCGCGAATAAAGTCCGTCGCAGCTGGCGACGAATTTAATATCGGGATACTTACTCAGGACGTTATCCAGCCCTTTTTGTTCGTCAACCACCGGCGATGCGCCTTTGTTGCCGGTGATATGCAGCAAGTTGCCTTTGGGTGCGCCGTTCTTCTCGGTCAATCCTTTCACCACGTCTTTCGCCACCAGCTCACCGGTATCGACAAAATTGGTGGTGAGGAGCGCGAGCCACTTGCCTTTACCGGGTTCTCCGGGAAGTGCCCTGTCCACCACAATCAATGGCACATCTGCCTTGGTGGCCATATCCGGCACCGGTGCCAGCGGCTCATACTCGATAGGGGCCACGATTAACAACGCCGGTTTGCGCGCCAGCAAATCTTCAATATCGGAGATCTGTTTGGCGGGATCGGAATTTGCGTTGGTCCAGACAAAGTCGTAACCCGCATCCTTGAAGGTTTTTTCCATATCTTTGGTGTCCATGACGCGCCATTCGTTTTCCATACCAGCCTGGGAAAACGCCACCAGTTCTTTTGCCCAACTGGCAGCAGAAGCTGAAAGCAGGGCGAGCGTCATTGCGCCAGCGAGGGCGTATGTTGTTGTATTTTTCATTTTGACTTCCTCGGGTGTAGGGTAGGTTTGGTGTTGGGAAGTTGTTCTCAGGTCATCAAGAATCCACCGGTGACATTTAATGCCTGACCGGTCATCGCACTGGCGGCGTCGCTGGTGAGAAACATCATGGCGGCCGTCACTTCATCAGCAGTGACAAAGCGCTTCATCGGGGCCGCATCCTCCCAGGCTTTACGCATGTCACTCAGGCTCTTACCTTCGGCTTCGGCCTGACGCACCATCACGTCTTCAATGCGATCACCTTCAATCGGCCCTGGACAGACAGCGTTGACGCGGATGTGGTCATTGACCAACTCCAGTGCGAGCGTTTGATTCAGCCCCAGCAGTGCCCATTTTGAACAGACGTAGTCGGCACGATAAGGTAATCCCCGGCGAGCCACATTAGAGGCGGTGATACCAATAGCCCCACCACCGCTGGCTCGCATATGCGGGATTACCGCCTGCGTCACCAGCATGGTGCCGGTAAGATTGATATCCAGCGTTTCACGCCATTGTGCCAACGGCATGTTTTCCACCAGATTGTAATGCCCGTTAAAACCGGCATTGTTAATCAGCACATCAATACGTCCTTCAAAGAATGCGGCCGCCTGTTGCATTACGTCCTGAACGGCAGCCTGGTCACGAACATCGGCCTGAAACGCCACGGCTTTCTGACCCAGTGCCTGCACTTTTGCCACGGAATCACTGGCATCGGCAAAATCGATAATGGCAATGCTGGCCCCTTCGCGCGCATAGGAGGTGGCGATAACCTGACCCAACCCGGCGGCGGCACCGGTGATAAGCACGTTTTTTCCCTGATATCTCATGGTTGATCTCCTCAATATGAAAACTGGCTAAGAATGTCGTTGCGCACCGTGACGCCCAGTCCTGGCGCATCAGGCACGGCCAGACAACCATCAACCAGCTCAAAACGCTGGTGAAGCAGGTCATCACGCAACGGGTTATGTTTACGATCGAACTCAATCACAGGCTGATTTAGTAGAGGGAGTCCATTCGCGGTAAACGGGAAAGGCGGAATAATTGCGACAGCCTGCAACGCGGCAGCGACGGCGATACCTGAACCCCACACATGCGGCACGGTGGCTACGCCCCAACTGTTAGCCAGCGCCAGGATTTGCGTGAAGGCGGTGAAGCCGCCGCAGACGGCCAGATCGGGTTGAACAATGTCCACACAACCACCCGCGATAAAATCACGGAAGCCATAACGGGTGAATTCACACTCTCCACCTGCTACCGCAATCGGGTTTTCAGCGCGTACCTTGCGGTAACCGTCGCGATCCTCGGGCACCACGGGTTCTTCAAAAAACAAGACCCCCAGTTCCTGCATCATCCGTCCCATACGCACGGCGGTCGCCGCGTTGTAGGCGTGATTAGCATCCACAAGCAAACCAATATGCGGGCCAACCGCTTCTCTGATGGTACGCAGCCGGGCAATGTCATCTTCCAGCGATAGCAACCCAATCTTGACCTTTAGCAAACCGAATCCGGCATTGGCATAGCCTGCGGCCTCAGCCTGCAAGGAGGTTAAAATTGAGGGCAAATCATGGAAACTTTCCGGGTAATAACACCCGGTGGCGTAGGCGGTGATTTTGTCGCGAAAGCGCCCACCCAGTAATTTCCACACCGGCAACCCTGCCGCCTGCCCGGCGATATCCCACAGCGCGATATCAATGGCAGAAAGCGCTTCTATATAGGTGCCTCGCTGACCGAAATCCCGTGAAAAGGCGTACAGCTCCTCCCAGATACGTACCGGCTCGCAGGGATCGCGCCCGAGGATCCGTGGGGTGAAAACGTGGTCAACCACTGCGGCGACCGGTTGCGCTGGCCCATATTGTCCCCCTTCTCCCCAGCCGACTAACCCGGTATCGGTTTCGATCCGCACCAGATAGCTGTTTCTTTCCGGAAAGGCCGCCTGCGATGAATAGAACGTTTTATCGCCCAGCGGCACACGCAAAAGATGAGACGTCACTGATGTTATTTTCATTGATAAGTTACTCATGAAGGAAAGTGGCAGAACGCTGCGCGGTGCAGCGCGTTAACGATGAAACCGGTGTTCTCGCTGCCCCCGGACGCCAGGCCTGAAAGCAAAGACACTGCCAGCGAAGGGCTGCTGCTGGCGCTGATCCTCGGTTAGCCCCCACCAGGCGGAAGTAATAAACAACACATCCCGCTGGGGGCCACCGAATGTCAGGCAGGTCGGGTTGTCGATCGGGAGAGAGACAATGCGATCGATGGCACCGTCCGGCGAATAACGCACGATACGCGCCCCACCCCATTGCGCATTCCACAAGTACCCTTCTTCATCCACCACTGATCCATCAGCCAGACCAGGCTGTTCGGCAAGGTCGGCAAACAGGCGTGGTTCACCGACTTCACCGGTGTCCGGGTTATAGGGATAGGCGTTGATGGTGCCCTCCGGCATATCGGTGAAATACAGGGTTTTACCATCCGGGCTCCAGCAAAGTGAGTTTGCACATGACACATGTGGCAAACACAGGCTGACCTGGTTGTTGCCTTCCCAGCGCCAAAGCGCGGAATGCGGCAACTGTGGTGAGCCTTCATGCATCCCGCCGCAGAGAAAACGTCCGGCGGGATCCACCCGACCATCATTGAGCCGGGTGTCAGGCACGGCAGACTCAACATCCGCGCACCATTCAACCGCGCCAGTAGCGGTATCCATCATCCCAAACCCTTTTTCCAGCGCCAGCGCAATCCCCGGTCCTTCACATAACGCAATGGCCCCAACCCGCTGTTGCATAGCATAGATACGTGGAGATATTTGCTGTCCGGGTGCCCAGCACCACACTTCACGGGCATGAATATTCGTCCACCAAAGCTGGTTGGTTCGGTCATCCCAGAGGATGCTTTCACCCAACACGTTTTGGCAGTCAAGAATGACTTGAGGTGACTCGGTAAGTTGCATCGCTAAATTATCCGATCAGGTGACATGTTAGATATAGTAAGTATCAAATCTGATATATCAGGCAAGTCAATTTGTGAACAACTTGTGATAAATGTGATCGTGATGGCGATTTTTTATGCGGGGAACAGCAAGGTGGTCAGATGCTCAGGAGGGGGCGAAACCGGTGAAATGTGCGTCAGTCGCAGAACGCCCCTCTCATACCGGGAAAAATGATACGGTGAGAGAGGACGCTTTCAATTTTTGGCTATGTCAGTGCCATGAGTGAGAGATTTACCGTTTCTGATCTTTCACATCAGAAAGTTTTGCAACCAGGCGCTTGCCCAGTTCAAGTGCAGATGCCGGGTTTTGACCCGTAATCAGCTCCCTGTCTTCCACAACATGACTTTGCCATTTTTGCGGAGCAGAGATAAATATTGCCCCGGCATTGGTCAGTGCTGTCTGCGGGGTAAATTTCATTTTCCCCTCCTCAAGCACCGCGGCACTGGCATCTTCTTCCGCGTTAGTGAATGACGTCATCCGATATCCGGAATAAATCCAGCCTTGCGCTTTTGCCCCCGAATGCTTTTCCAGGCGCTGAAGGTAACTCTTCGCCTCAGGTAATGCGGAAATCAGTGCGACAGGTCCATGACAGAGCAGCACGGTCGGTTTACCCGCCTGATGGAAAGCACGTAACAGCTTACCCATTTCCGGGCTGCCAGGCAGATCCTGCATTGGCGCATGACCGCCAGGAACAAATACCGCATCAAAGTGGCTATAACCAATCTGCTCAACCCGGGATAAGCTGATCACAGGCGAGTGCACCGGATCGGTCAGCTTAAGACTGTCGAGCAGCTTGAGGTGTGTCTCCAGTGCCTTTTCATCCCCGCCAAAATCTTTCGCATTGACGGAGACTTTGTCCATAGTTGGCGCTTTCCCTAAGGGCGTTGCAAATGTCAAAGTATCCCCGGCGTCAAGCAGCAGTTTGACCGGCTGCATCAGCTCATTAAGAAAGAATCCCGTCGGATGAACTTTTCCACCTTGCAGTTCAAGCTGATCTGCATCTGAAAGCACGACAAGGACATGAGCAGCAGAAGCCCAGGAACTGGCCGTGGTTAATGCCACAGCCAGCAGCATTTTCTTCATCATAACGATTAAATCTCAGTTACCCTTCAAGGCGTTGAGAATGGCTTTACCCACACCTGTTGCCGACTGCGGGTTCTGGCCTGTAATCAGGTTTCCGTCCACCACCACTTTTTCGTGCCAGTTCGCCACACCGTGATGATGTGCACCACGCTGTTTCAAAGTAGATTCCAGCAGAAAAGGAACCGTATCCGCCATGCCGACTTCCTGCTCTTCGGTATCGGTAAAGGCCGCTACATTTTTACCCGCTACAAGGTACGAGCCATCGCTGAGTTTCACATTCACCAGAGCAGCCGGGCCATGACAAACGGCGGCGACGATCTGGCCATTCTCATACATCTCTTTTGTAATATGTTTAACCGCGTTGCTATCCGGGAAGTCCCACATCACACCATGACCGCCAACGTACATGATGGCGCTATATTTGCTGCTGTCCGCTTTATCCAGGGTGAGAGTGTTGCGGATATTTTCCCGGAATGCCGGGTTTTCCCAGTAATGTTTATTGATTTTGTCTTCGAGGTCGATGCCATAAACCGGCGGTTCTCCCCCCAGGATTGAAGCAAACTCGGTGGCGATCCCGGCCTCATCAAGCACATGAAGCGGGTGGGTTAATTCAGGCAGATAGAATCCGGAATCGTCGTGGCCTTTTCCCAGATCTTTGTGGCTGGTCAAAACAAATAATACGGGTTTAATAGCTGACATGGTTTACTCCATTACGTCATTAATTAATTTAAATCGGTGTGATATCAGGTTACAGCTTAATAGTCGTTGCACCACTGAAGGTGGGATAATCTGTATATCCCTGCTCCGCTCCACCATAATAATATTTATGGTCGGGTTCACTCACTGGCCAGCCATGACGATAACGTTCAACCAAATCGGGATTGGAGATATATTTCGCACCGAATGCAGCCAGATCAATAATATTATTATTAATCATCTCGTTGGCTTTATTCAGGTCCATACCCCCCGCAAGGATTAATGTTCCATTATAAGCCTGACGGAATTTTTCAAGAAAACCATCGGGCATCGCAGGTGCGCCACGGCTGGCTTGATCCATAATATGGATATAGGCGATATTGCGATGACTGAGTTCATGCGCCAGTGCCAAAAACGTTTCTTCTTCTTCGGCAAAATCCCCCAGCTCATGCAAACGCCCAAAGGGTGATAGCCGGATACCCACGCGGTCAGCACCGATTTTGGCTATACAGGCGTCAACAACTTCAAGCGCAAATCGCAGGCGGTTCTCCAGCGTGTCAGAACCATAACGATCCTGGCGATCATTCACCGCACCATTCAGAAACTGCTCAACCAAATAACCATTTGCACCGTGAATTTCGACACCATCAAATCCAGCTTTTACTGCGTTGACAGCGGCGTGGGCGAAATCTTTAACCACCCGTTTCACTTCTTCCGTGGTGAGTGCATGGGGTTTGCTGGCAATAACAAAATCCGGCTCTCCGGCATCATTAAATCCAAAGGCTGAACTCTTCGCCGCCTGGACCGCCGTGGAGCTGACAGGGGGCTGACCATTCTTCTGAAGAGAAGTATGACTGATGCGACCGACGTGCCAGATTTGCGTAAAAATCAGGCTGCCACCGTCATGAACACGCTGCGTAACCTGTTGCCAGCCGGCAATTTGCTCATCGTTCCAGATACCGGGACAATCGACAAAGCCATTGCCCTCCTGGGAGATCGGCGTTCCTTCCGTCACAATCAATCCAGCATCGGTGCGTTGTGCATAGTAACGTGCTGTCGCTTCGGTCGGTATATTGCCCGGCGCACGAGCGCGGGTCATGGGAGCCATGACCGCCCGGTTTTTAAGGGTATTCCCCGCTAACTGGTAGCCATCAAAAAGACTTGTCATTAGTGTTTCCATCTTCTGAGTTGGAAAGACCAGGAGAATAGCGAGAGTTTGCTATATGTAAAACATCGTATTCTCTATAACGACTATATTGATAACTTATATCAGAACGGGGATTTTCGACTACACGCCAGAAACCAGGTGGGGTTCAGACGTCAGGGATAAGATATTCGGCCTTTGGCCAACCTCAAACAATAAGGCGCGAATCCACTGATGGGCCACATCGCGGTGAGAACGTTCATGCCAGGCCATCGTAAGATTGAACCCCGGCACGTCTAACGGTAACTCAAACCGGGCAAGAAAGTCATAAGCACAGGTCAGGCGGTAAGGGACAACAGCAATCATATCCGTCGTGCGTAACACCTCGGGTAGCACGACATAGCTGTTTACCGCCATACCGATCCGGCGGTGGTATCCTTTTTCAGCCAACCGTTGATCAATGTCATCCTGGAATTGCCCGGTCGAAGACACGATGACATGTTCAGGTTCGCAGAAATCATCCAGTGTCAGCGCGTTTTTGGTGGCGACCGGATGATCCGCTCGCATCATGCAGACATAGCGTTCCTGATATAATGTTCTGAAATGTAGCTCCTCTGGGGTTGCATCATGTCTGACGAGCGCAATGTCGATATCACCCCGCTCAAACTGACCGGACATTCGTTCTGCATCAACCGGAATGACAGCCAGGCGAATGCCTGGTGCGCGCTTTTTCAATACTGACATAAAGGGTAAAACCACGGCTTTCAACGCGTAATCTGTTGCTGCCACGGTGATATCCATTTTCGCGGTGTCGGTATCGAACTCTGCGGGCTGCGATAAAAGCGCGATATTCGACAGAATCTGACTGACAGGCAAAGCGAGTTCCATCGCTCTGTTGGTGGGGATCATTCCCCGTTGCCCCCTGACAAAAAGCGGGTCGCCGAAGTATTCACGTAACCTTGTCAGCATCAGGCTCACAGCAGGCTGCGAAAGCGATAACTGTTCTGCCGCCCGTGTCACACTGCGCTGTTCCAGCAGCGCGTTCAGGGCTTTGAGAAGATTAAAATCTAACGCCTGCAAATCCTGTTTCATTTTTTACCAGCATGGATGAATGTTTAGAAATGAGCGAAGAATACCCATTTGACGCTGTGAGGAAGCATAACCTGGGAAAAAAGAATATTGCATCATAAATATTTAGTCAGGTTAAATTGATCCGCAGAGGAGATGCGCTTCCTGAACAAAAAAATGGGCCAGTGAATATCACTGACCCATTAACGTGAGCAATTACCTGCTACGTCTATTTTGATAAATTAACTTATCTGGCGCAGTTTTCCTCTGCGACGGAAATAAACAACAAGGGCAATAACGATCAGTGCGCCCACTCCGCCACCCGCGATCAGCAAATAACCCGGGATAACGGTGACATTATTGTCACGCAAGGTTTTCACCGCAGCAGCGTCAACATTATCTCCGCCGTTGCCGTATTGATTGCGCACATAGTTGGTTAACGTGGCGATCTGTGCATCGGTCAGATTGTCACCGAATCCCGGCATGACAATGTGATCCCCTGCCCCATTCTCACGGTCTATCCCATGCAGTATCACCTGCACCAGATTGTTCGGCTTATCGGAACCAACAACACTGTTTTGCGACAATGAGGGGTAGTATCTATTTTCGCCAATACCCTGCCCGGCAGTACCGTGGCAGCTCGCACAGTTACCGTTATATAACATTGCACCAGAAGGCGCAGCATCATCAATCGGCATACCACGCACATCCTGTGTGATATTGCTTTGCGCATCCTGACCGGCAGCCGAGCGGTTGCGGGAGGATGTCTGCTGTGCCGGCACACTTTTGATATAGGTCGCCAGCGCGCTCATATCTTCCGGGGTCAGGAAACGCAAGCTGTGCGAGATAACATCAGCCATACCGCCGCCGGTGGTAGCCTTGCCGGGCAGTGCCCCGGTACGTAGATATTGCATCAGATCGTCATGGCTCCAGTTGCCAATGCCCGACACTTTATCTGATGAGATGTTAAACGCCTCCCAGCCATCGACCATCGCCCCGGCGTAGGCTTTGTTACTCAGTCCCATTGCGAGGTTACGTGGTGTATGGCACTCCTCACAATGTCCAAGCGCCGTAGCGACGTATTTCCCGCGGTTCCATTCGGCAGATTGCTGCGGATCGTCTTCAAAAGGTTTGTAGTGGAAATTGATTAAATTCCACCCCTTGAGCGCCAGACGCTGGTTATACGGGAAGCCCATTTCGTTTTCCGGCGGATTATGGTTAACCCCCTGGATCGCCATAAAATACGCATACATCGCATGAATATCAGCGTCAGTCAGCTTCGAGTATGACGTGTAAGGCATGGCCGGATAGAGATTTTTCCCGTCGGCGCGGATCCCGTGTTTCAGTACATTGCTGAACTGTTGTTCCGTCCAGCGACCAATACCGGTGCTTTTGTCCGGGGTGATATTCGAAGAGTAAATCACGCCAAACGGGGTTTTGAACGCTAACCCACCGGCAAACGTCGTCCCACCGGGTGCGGTATGGCATACCTCACAGTCAGACGCTTTGCTGAGATATTCGCCCTGCCGGATTAAATCCTGCGGCGCGCCAGCGGCAAAACTTGCAGAACAGAAAAACAGGCCAGCCAGGGGAGCCATCAGTAACGATGCTCTGAGTGATAAGCGCATCATACGTGTTTACACTCCTCGATCAGTTTATCCGCCAGTCTCATCGCCAGAGCGGAGAGTGTCAGCGTACAGTTGACGGTGCCGGCGCTTGCCATCACACCACTGGAAGCGACAAACAGATTCTGGTGATCGTGTGTACGTAAATCCGCATCAACGACTGAATCATTTGCATCATTGCCCATGATCAGCGTCCCCATAATATGGTTGTTATTGAAATACTTATCATCGTGGCGAACTTCTGTGCCACCAAACAGGCTGGCAATGTGATCGAAGTGCTGATGCGCGACATCACGGGCTTTATTGATGTAATCGTTGATAAAATAATGCACGCCCGGTTTTGGAATACCGAGGGCATCTTTTCTGTCCTCAACCGCCACAATTCGGTTATTTCGGTCTGGCAGAATATCGAAAAAGGTATTCACTGCGACCCAACGCGATGCATAGTCGCGCACCATAGCGGGCAGCTCTTTACCTGAGATTCCCTTGCTTAACAGATAATTACTGACGGCCAGCATCGGAGAGTAGTTACCCAGGTTAATCTTCATGGCGGAGTATTCAGAACGGAACGCACCGTCGCGCAGGTTGTTAATGCAGCTAAGACGCATCGGGCCACGTCCCGGCCACATCGGCTCTTTGCTGAGGAAGTAAACGGATGTCCCCGGATGGTCCATCAGATGACGTCCGACGTTATCGGTGGTGTTGCCGATGCCGTTCGGGTACTTGTCACTTTTGGAGATCAGCATCAATTTCGGGGTTTCGATGGCATTGGCGGCCAGCACGAAAATTTTCCCGGTGACGCGGAAGCTTTCACCGTTCGGATCTTTGTACAGCACCGAGGTGATATTGCCCTTTTCATCGTGCTCGATTTTATAAACCACCGCGTTCGGCACCAACAGCGAGCCAGCACGTTCTGCTTTACGCAAAGCCGTCTCGCCGGTGTATTGCGCTTCAATCGGGCAGATGGGCATGCAGTTACTGTTACCGCAGCAGGCAGGACGGCCATCAAACGGTTGGGTGTTACGCGCAGCCGGTTCGGTGATCAGGTGATAGCCATTCTGATCGACCACCTTCTTGAAGGCCTTGTCAAAGTCAGACAACGGCAGCGGGGGCTGCGGATAAGGTTTACTGCGCGGGGATCCGGTATCGTCGGGACCACCAACGCCCATCTCAACTTCTGACTCGTAGTAATAGGGTTCCAGATCATCGTAGCTGATTGGCCAGTCGCGCCCGACACCATAAAGTGTTTTGAGCTTCATATCATTGGGCAATAAACGCCATGCCTGAGCCGACCAGTGCCAGGTGGTACCGCCCGCGACACGCAGGTATCCCGCCTTGTAAGGCTCCGGACCATACTGAATAAAATAGTCGTTATCCTGGGGTGAATATTGCGGGTGAGGTGCATGTTGCGTCGGTGGATAAGGTGACTGAAAATCGCCTTTGAACGGAGAATTACGGTAGTTTTCTACGATTTTCCATCTTTCGATACGCGGGCCCGCTTCCAGCATCAGGGTATCAATCCCCGCTTTCTGTAACTTTTGGGCGATCTGAGAGCCAGCAATCCCCGAGCCAACGATGACGACGGTGGCTGAATGCGTTGTTTTCATCAATTATTCTCTTACAGGCTTTTAATGACAGGCGGCTTGGCCCAGTAATGCGGTTCACCTCTGGCGTAGGTCGGGAGTACCACAACATCGGCAATGGGGGTGTACATCAGCGCATATTCATACGCGACCACTTTCGCCTCTTTACCGCTACCCACAATCCCTAATTGCCAGGCGCGTAAAATATCGGTGAACAACGTCTGGGTATTCTGATCAACACCCTGTAAAGCCTTTTGCATATCAACAGAACGCATGTCTGCATTCAGAATTTTATTAAGTGTCACTAACTGGTTTTTTAATTCTGCATTGCGACTTTGCATCAAGGTAAAAATGCGCTGCCCAAGTGCGTTATCCAGTTCGGGATAGCCGCAAATAATCTCAGAGACGGTCATAAAAGCGGTAAAAACGGGGTTTGAACGCATGCCAGCATCTATTGCCCAGGCCATCTGTCCGGGAAGTAAACTGCTGGTTGCACCGAGTACCGTGGTTGTTGCCAAAAGCTTGATGAATCGCCTTCTTCCAGCGGGACTGACGTCAGTCGACATACTCATATTAATTTGCCTTGCTTAAATTTTTAGACTTGCCTTTTTGCATCTATTGAATATTGTAATGTGCTGTAGGAGCAGCAATAAATGTCCATATTCAGAACAAACAACTAAAAAACAGACACTTAAAGTTACATTGCTTTGATTTGGTTATTGCATTGTTTTCATCCCACAACGTCGGTCAGGCAGACACATTCATGCAAAATGGTCCCCTTAGTCTTCATGTGGGTAGTATTATGATTTGATAAAAAAATGTGATCCAGATAACTACAATGTTAATTTGATAAGCAAATGCTTATGAGAAAAAGATGGCTGATACGTTAAAAAGATTAGAATATTTCACCTGTCTTGCCGAAATTGAACATTATGGCAAGGCAGCTGAGAAACTTGGAATTGCTCAATCAGCACTCAGTCAGCAAATAAAAGCACTTGAGCTGGAAGTGGGATTTCGCCTGTTTCAACCGGCCGGAAGGGGGATATGTCTCTCTGCGGCGGGCAGACATTATCACCAGAGCGTTATTGAGTTACTTGAGAATCACAAACTTGCCATTGAAAAGGCCAAAAAAGCCGCATCCGGAGAGATGGGAAAGGTCACGATAAGTCATGTGGGGACGGCCCTGCTGGATGAGAAGTTTCTCAATCTTTTAAAAGACTTCCGTAGTCATTATCCGGCGATTGAAATACAACTGATCGAACTCGCCATGCCAGAGCAACTTACCTTGCTTCGTAAGCAAAAAGTGGATTTGGCAATCATTCGTGGGCCTTATCCTTTATTACCGGAAGGAACGCTCAATTGCACATTCTCGGCGCAAAGGCTTTGTGTGGCGATGTCACCTAATCATCCCCTCGCCTCACGACAATCATTGTCAATGAAGGATCTGGAAAACGAATCCTTTGTGAGTTATCAGGAACCGGATATTCAGGGCATAAGCGGCTCGTTAATCCAACTTTCCCATCAGGCCGGATTTAATCCAAGAATAGAATGGCGAGTATCAGCGGTAAATAATAGCCTTGGCCTGGTCAATGCGTGGATGGCTGTCAGCCTGGTTCCGGAAAACATTATTTCCTATAGTATTGGGAATGTGGTTTTTCGCCCGCTGGAGGATGCTAACGCATTGACTCAGCTAATTTTTGTCTGGAATCATGATCAAACCAATCCTGTGCAGAAGTTAATGACTGATTTTTTCAGAAACTACTCGACAAAATAATACTCTGCCACGAAATGGCCAGTTCTAGCCCAATGGTTCCCGGATAACAGGAGGCTAAACATACTGGCCATATCAGCCTGTCAACCGCTGAGTACGTTATCCACAATATGATTCAAACTGCCATCATCAATAAAACGGCGCACATCGGCAAGGTCCGGGTACATTTCACGATCACTGACGCGGAAGGTGACTTTAGTTCTTATTAATTCCCACGCAGCCACTGTCGCTTTTCCCGGACGCAACGGTTTATGGAAATCCAGCGCCTGTGCCGCGCAGAGCAATTCGACACTCAATAAATCCGCCAGATTTTCAATCGCAGTCTGCACCTTACGCGCTGCCAACGCGCCTTGAGAAATATGATCTTCCTGTCCGGCCACTGTGGACAGGGTATGCACGGAGGCTGGTGCGGCAAGCGCACGATTCTCCGCCGAGAGCGCAGCAGCAATACAAGGTGAGATAGAAAATGCAGACCCTCCGCCCTCACGGCCCGAGAGAAATGCAGGCAATCCGCTCAGGTGCTGATTCACAAGCCGGTCACTTCTGGCCTGAGAAATC
The DNA here is from genome assembly GCF_009728735.1 of Pantoea phytobeneficialis. Classification (NCBI taxonomy): domain Bacteria; kingdom Pseudomonadati; phylum Pseudomonadota; class Gammaproteobacteria; order Enterobacterales; family Erwiniaceae; genus Pantoea; species Pantoea phytobeneficialis. The sequence continues at coordinate 154,693 of NZ_CP024639.1, read as the reverse complement.
GTAGATAATGTGGCAACCGCAATCGCCAGATTATCCAGTGCCAGCGCAACAGGTGCCCCGTGTCCATTGCCCCCAGGTAACGCGACCAGCTCATCATCTTCCACAATGAAAATAGGATTGTCTGTCAGTGAATTGAGCTCGGTAGTCAGCACTTTCCTGCAATACGTGATTGCATCCCGAACTGCGCCGTGGACCTGAGGAATACAGCGTAAACTCAGTGCATCCTGTAGACGGTAATGCCGATGTGCATCAAGAATTTCACTGTCGGCTAAAAGCTTCAGAAGCCGATCCGCGGTTTCCAGTTGGCCGGGATGCGGGCGAAAACGGTGCAGTCGGGGATCGAATCCACTTACATTTCCGCGCATAGATTCTAAACTCATTGCCCCCGCAAGGTCGGCAAGCGCGATCAGCGCTTCGCACCGCACCAACGCGATAGCACCGAGTCCGGAGATCTCATAGGTGCCGCTGATTAATGCATGTCCTTCCCTTGGGCCGGGTTCGCGAATCGTAATACCCGCGCGTTGCATGGCTTCAGCGCCCGATAGCCATTCACCCTCAAACCATGACTCTCCATAACCAAAGACACTCAGTCCGATATGTGCTGTCGCGATCAGATAGCCCACAGATCCACCTAATGGTGCCCGCGGTGTCACGCCTTTGTTTAACATGGCGGCCATTGTTTCCAGCAATTCGGGTGAAACACCGCTCGCACCTTTCAGCATGGCGACAATAATCGTGGCCATAATGGCGCGAACATTCCAGCTATCCAGTGGGGTGCCCACGCCGCTGGCATGACTGCGTAACATGTTGAGTTGTGTTTGTCTGATTTCTTCGGGAGAAAGTTTGACACTGTACAGGTCACCAACGCCAGTCGTCAGGCCATATATGGGAATGCCACTGGTAATTGCATCCTGCATTAGCTGCTGCGTTTTTCTCATATTTTCCAGAGAACATGGGGCAAGCATCACTTTTGCACCGGCGGCAATGGCAACAATATCCTCAACCGTACACCCTTGCTCACTGAGAGTTATCATCTCTTTTTTCTTCAGCACAGCATGCATGAAATCTTTCATTTTTTTATCCAAAAATATGCAGGTGGAGAAACGCGCTCCCCACCTGCGGCGGCATTAATTTAATTTGTGTGCTTTGAGCCAGTCAGAAGCAATAACATCGTAATCATCATGATTATCGAGACGCGCATTCATCGCAATCAGATCCTGTGTCGTTAATGCCTGTGAGATGGCATTCAACGTGTCAGTTACCGTGCTATTGACCTTAGCCGAAGAAATAAGAGGGACAACGTTCTGCACCGGATTTAAATTCTGCGTGTCGTTAAGAGAAACTAAATTTCTGGTCTTAATCGAGGGATCGGTTGAGAATACACAGGCAACATTAACCTGACCGTTCACCAGCGCCGATAATGTCAGTGGGCCACAAACATCCAGCGTTTTATAGGATTTGAACTCAAGACCATAGACAGATTTCAGTCCCGGCAACCCTTCGGGACGCGTTTTCCATTCAGCCGGGCCGCCCAGTGTCATACTTTGACTGTGCGTTTTCAGGTCACCAATATCTTTCAGCTTAAACTTTTCCGCTGTTTTTTCGGTCACTGCCAGTGTCACCACGTCCTGAGCTTGCGACGGTGTCAGCATGGTGATGCCTTTGGGCAGCGCTTTTACAAGGTCACCGGCCACCTGCTCGGTCGTTTTGGCCTGTGATTTTTTATCAAAATATTGCAGCGCGGCACCGGTGTACTCAGGCATAAGATTGACCGACCCGTCAATCAGCGCGGGCATATAGACTTCGCGACTCCCAATATTCATTTTTCTTTCTACATGAATATTTTTTGCCGCCAGTGCATCCGCATAAATAGTTGCCAGGACCTGACTCTCAGGGAAGTCTGCTGAACCAATAATAATCGTTTCTGACGCTTCTGCTGCATGGGTGACCTGGCAAAAAGCGAGCGATAACAGAGATGCCGCAAATAAATGACTCAATTTCATTTAAGTTAACTCCGGTTGCGTGTAAGAATAGATGGAACGGAAGATTTTTGTGATGTTTCACGCCGTAAAATACCGGGCGAAACCACTACCCTGATTAATAATGAAAATATAAAGTCAACTAATAACGCTAAAACAGCCACTAACAATGCACCTGCGATCATTTGCTGGTAATCACTCTGCGCACGCCCATCAATAATCAATCGTCCTAAGCCACCTAAAGAGACATAAGCAGCAATGGTCGCCGTAGAGATGATCTGTAGCGTCGCACTTCGAATACCGGAGATAATTAAAGGTAACGCACAAGGTAATTCCACCGTTAACAGTAAACGCCACGGGGAATAGCCCATTCCTCTGGCCGCATCAATAACGGTACGGTCGATGCTGGTGATACCAGACCATACTCCGAGCATAACTGATGGTAACGCCAGTACGATTAAGACAATCAGGCTGGGTATAATGAAAGCCAAATCCGAGGTGAAAACCGGGCCTAAGATAATCACCAGAATAATGATCAGACCAAAAGACGGTAAAGCCCTGAGCGCGTTCGCGCACCCTATCAACACGCGTTCACCTTTCCCGGTGTGCCCGCAATAACAACCAATCGGAAAAGCCACCAGCAATGTGCACACCAGAGCAACCGCACTGTAAAGCAGATGCTGCCAAATCAGGAGCAGCAAGCCGTCATCTCCCAGCCAGTGTGAACTGTCAGCAAACCATGCAATCATGATTTTCTCCTTGCCGGTTGCCATACCACCAGCTTGTGCGTGCCATACACCACCAGGCTGTCGAGCAACAACGCCAGCAGGACACACAAAACCACACCCGCGATGATCGGCGTCAGGAACTGTAGCTGAAACCCTTGTGTAAACAGGCTGCCAAGCTGCGGCGTTCCCACCAGGGCTGCAATCGATACAATGCTCACGTTCGAGACCACCGCTACCCGAAATCCAGCGGCTATAACAGGGATCGCGACGGGAAGGTCGATCGTGAGAAACTGATGAAAGGGCTTGTATCCCAATGCGATGGCAGCCTGACGAGTATCTGGTGATACGGAATCCAGCCCATCGCATACCGTACGCACCAGCAGTGCAAAGGCATAAATCACCAGAGCGACCATCACATTAACCGTATCCAGAATGCGTGTGCCCAGAATGCCGGGGAGTAAAATAAATAACGCAAGGGAAGGAATGGTATATAACAACCCCAACAGGTTAAGCAGTACCGCTTTCAGACGGGGTAGTCGCTGAATCAGTCCGCCAGCCGGGAGCGCCAGTGCCAGGCCGATGACCACTGGTAACACGGATAACCAGAGATGCCAGAGAAACAACTGGGCTATCTGATCGCTTTGCCGTAAAAGCCAGTCAAATCTCATAGCCCCACCGCCTTGTTGCTGGCGCGCAGAACGTCCAGCACATCATCAAACCCCAGCGTTCCCATCAGTTGCTGCTCGTCATCAACAATGACACCACGCTGGCAGGGTGAACTGAGTACCGCATCTGTCAGCTGACGCAAATTGCCGGAAAGAGGCGAAAAAGTGCTCCCCAGATTGATATCACTGAGTTCAATCGTTGACTCAGTGGCCAGTTCCAGATCAAACCATCCCAGTGGTTTATTCTGTCCAGTGACCAGTATCCAGCGTCCCTGAGCCACAGCTCTGGCCCGCATGACGCTCTCACCCAGATCAACGGTGGGTTCTGTTTGCAGGGGTAATTGAGGCTGCAATGGGCTAAAGGTTAAACGACGATACCCGCGATCCCTGCCGATAAAATCGGCGACAAACGGACTCTTCGGTGAGGTCAGGAGTTCAGCCGGTGAGGCAACTTGTGCCAGTCGTCCCCCTGGCATGAGAACGGCAACCTGGTCACCCAACTTCATCGCTTCATCAATATCATGCGTGACCATGATAATGGTTTTGCCAATTTCCCTTTGCAGACGCAAAAACTCATCCTGAAGCTGCTCGCGCACAACAGGATCAACCGCGCTAAAGGGTTCATCCATCAGCATAAATTCAGGATCGGACGCCAGAGCGCGGGCAACCCCGACCCGCTGCTGTTGCCCACCGGAAAGTTGCCAGGGATAGCGATTTGCCAGCGATGCAGACAGGCCAACACGCTCCAGCAATTCCATGGCAGTTTTACGCGCCGCGTGGCGCGTTGCACCATTAAGCATGGCGGTCACTGCAATGTTATCAACGATGTTTTTATGCGGGAAAAGCCCGGCATTTTGAATAACGTAACCAATTTTTCTTCTTAATTTGACGACATCCAATTCTTCAATCGACTGATCATTAAGTAAAATTTTCCCTGATGAGTGCTCAATCAAACGATTGATCATGCGCAATGTTGTCGTCTTTCCGCATCCCGAAGGGCCGACAAGAATAGTCAACTTCCCCGTAGGCGCAGTAAAAGAAAGACGGTCCACAACCAGGGTCCCATCTTCATAATGTTTTGTGACGTTCTCGAACGAAATCATGATTAGCCTACTGCCTTATTTTTTGAGCAGCCCCTCAACTCATGCTTTCAGAGGGGCACTGTCTGATATTCAGGAAACGTTGCGTACCGATGGTTCGAATCCCTGCCTGTCAAATGCGAGGACTGTATCAAGCAGGACACTGATGCCACGAGCCAGTTGCTCCTGCGACGTCCATTCCTCCGGGCAGTGGCTTTTCCCCAGTAAACTGGGGACAAAAAGCATTGCTGCGGGTGCGAGCGTCGCCAGGAAGGCGCTGTCATGCCCTGCACCACTGGGCATAACGCGGGACAACCATCCCCGCTGCTGAGATGACTGCTGGATCAGCGACATCAACTGCGCGTTACAGAGTGTGGGTTGCGTATCCGTAAGGATGGCGAAATCCTGTAATGAAACGCCGAACTCCTGCGTTACCTGCCCGGTAATATTCCTGAGCGCATCAGCATAATCCTCCATCACCTGATGGCTGTCAGAACGAATATCAAACACCAGCCGAACTTCACCAGGCACCACATTACTGGCATTGGGAGAAGAAAAAATTTGTCCGCAGGTCACCGTGATATGATGCTCGCCAGCAGCTGATACCTCACGAGCAAGCTTATCTGCCCGCTGAATCGTATTTGCAGCGGCAACCAGGGCATCCTGTCGCATATTCATCGGCGTCGTCCCTGCGTGTGCAGCCTGACCCACCAGCGTTAGCGACAGACGTAAAATCCCTACGATGCCACTGACGATCCCAATATCTTCATGGTGTTGCTCCAGGATCTGTCCCTGCTCAATATGCAGTTCGAAGCTGGCTTTGATGTCCTTTCTGATGCTGAGTTGGTCTGGTTTCCCCCCCATTCTGCGGATTGCATCACGTAACGACTCACCGGTTTCAGGATGAAGCGTTTTCAGCAGGGCCTCATTCAGAAAGCCACTAATCCCCCGGCTACCGACGCAGGAAATACCCCACTCACTGGGTTCTTCAGCCAGATAGTCAATGATCTCAATGCTATGCCGGGGGCGATAACTGGCGTGCTTCATCGTGGCAATGCATTCGAGACCGGCAATGACTCCAGCAATACCATCAAAGCGACCGCCGCCCGGAACCGTATCGCTGTGAGAACCAATCACCAGGGTTCCGGCATCAGGTTCGGTACCATTGATACGACCGATTAGATTGCCTGCGCTGTCAATGTGCGTATCCAGACCCAGCATTTTCATCTGTTGCGTCAGCCAATTTCTGCCTGCTAGAAAGTGTTCGCTGAATGAACGTCGGGTATAGGGTTGTGCAGGATCGGTATATTGACCCAGCGTCAGCAGCCAATGCCACATACGGGAATCATTAATTAGCATTTTTCCGCCACCTCACGGCGACAATGTGGAGAGACGAACTGGCCATTACCCGGCTCAGCCGTCACGGCATTGTCGGCATAAATCCACTCACCTCTCAGCATGGTTCGTTCAACGCGATAATAGATTTCGCGCCCGTCATAGGGTGACCACGGAGAGAAGTTGTTGCCACTTTCAGCTGCTGAGTAGATATAGGGATCGCGTTTGATGATGATCAGATCGGCATCTTTGCCAGATTCCAGCGCGCCTTTACAATTGTCCAGCCGGAACAGCCGGGCAGCATTGTAGCTGAGGACTTTGGCCAGATGATGGAAAGCGATATTGCGCTGTTCAGCACCGGTAAGTGCCAGGGTTACCAGTAATTCCAGCCCTGACGCACCGGAAGCATTCTCGAACATATTCGCAGAGTTTTTACGCTCCAGTGACCAACTTACGTGGTCGGTCGAAAGGACCGTAATATTCCCTTTTTCGAGATGCTGCCACAGCGCTTCACGTTCTGCCTTTTGCCGCACCGGGGGATTAATTTTTGCTTTCCCCACCAACCGGGCCACATCCTCTTCTTCACTCAGAGTTAAATAATGCAGGCAGGTTTCGACCGTCACGTCGTACCCCAGATCGCGATAGCTTTTGCATAATTCAATACCACGACCATTAGAGCAATGGACAATATGCGCACGACACCCCGTTTCCGCGCCTAATTCATACACTTCCGCACTGGCAATATTTTCAGTGTAACGTGGACGTGAAAGATTATGCGCACGATAGTCGGTGATATTTTCCTGCTTTAATTTTTCAATTAGATATTTTACGGATTCATCATTCTCATTATGCACACCAGCAATCAAGCCGAGTTTAGCTATTTCACTAAAACACTCATACAACATATGAGGAGCAATACGTGGAAAACGCTGGGCATCCGTACCAAAACTTGAGAATTTGAAGCCTATCGCGCCAGCCTGAGCCATGGCTTCCAGGTGCTGCTTCCCTTCCTCCGGATGCACAGTGCCATACAACGCAAAATCAACTCTTACCTGCTCTTCTGCTTCTTTTCTTTTGAGGTTGAATAGCTCTTCATTACAGATAAGTCGACCTGCATCATATGGCATATCGACAATGGTGGTCACACCACCAGCGGCAGCCGCCTTGGTTGACCAGATAAAATCCTCATTGCCTTTCTGGCTACGACTATGAACCTGAGCATCAATCGCACCCGGAAAAATATAACTGCCACGGTAATCGATGAGATCATTGGTTTGGGGCAATGATTGCCCCCTTTCACCTACCGCAACCACCAGGCCATTGCTGATCGCGACAAAGCCATCTTCAATAATTTTATCGGAAAGAACCACAGTACCTAAAATGATTTTTTCACATGCAAAGTCATTCAAAGACATATTAATCTTACCTGTAGTAAATTAAATAAACATCACTCCCTGCACCTCGGACAAGATATTGCAGTGGAAGATTATAAGTAGTCGGGCAACCTGAAGTTTCAATAACCCGCTCTGGCTAATTCCTCATAAAAAGATCATGGAAATTCGCAGGAACATTTATTCTTTAACATTCTGACATCGCCTTAATATCTGTGGTGGCGTGAACGCGGTGATTTCTGGCAATCGCGAAATATAACGCTCAATCTCAACCAACAAAGAATTACAACTCGGCCCCTGTGAAAGTCGGGAGCTTCCCTTGTCCTGTGTCAGTACATTGGGATTACCCTGTTTATCCAGACACTCCCCATCCTGATATAAAGGATCAAACCAGGCACCTGTCGGGAGCTGCGCTACACCCGGCATCATGGCATCACTGAGTTTTACACCGGCCAGGCACTGCCCACGGGAGTTAAAAATCCGCACAACATCACCCGCAACAATCCCTCTGTGCTGCGCATCCAGCGGATGCATCAACAGCCGGTTTCTTCCGTGGATTTTTGCTGACTGGCTCACCTTGCCGTGGTCGTATTGACTGTGCAATTTATCCGCTGGCTGCGGCGACAACAGATGAATCGGATAGGTGCGCGCCAGCGGCGCCCCCAACCACTCCTCGGGTTCCCGCCAGACCGCATGCCCAGGGCACTCCGTATAGCCATAATCGGCAACCGGTTGTGAATAGAGTTCAATACGTCCTGATGCTGTCATCAGGGGGCAACGCGCAGGATCTGCCCTGAAATCCTCCAGAAGATTGTAATGGCTTGCTGGCTGGGCAAAGGTCACCACCTCTTCCTGCCAGAACTGGTCAAACGGCGGCAGAAGGGGATTCCTTTTACGGGATTGTTCATACAAATCCTCCACCCACTCCTCAGCGGTCCGGCCCAGGGTAAAGTTTTCTTCTATGCCGAGTTGCTGCGCAATAGATTGAAAAATATGATAATCATCACGCGCTTCCCTGAAGGCAGGGAGCGCTTTTTTCATGGCAACAATCGTGTTATCACGATTTACCAGCGCGATGTCATTGCGTTCAAATGAAGTCGTGACGGGCAGGATGATATCGCCATGCCGAGCGGTCGCGTTCCAGAACGGCTCCTGAACAATGATGGTTTCCGGCTGTTGCCACGCCTTAACCAGCCGATTGAGATCCTGATGGTGGTGAAAAGGATTGCCACCGGCCCAGTACACCAGTCGGATGTCCGGATAACGCCGGGTCATGCCGTTGAAGTCATACTCATCACCCGGAGCCAGAAGCATGTCTGCCAGACGCGCAACCGGGATGCTTTCAGCAACCGGATTTTTACCCTGAGGCAGACTGGGCCAACGATAACCCAGCTCATTTTGTCCGACGCCATTCAGACAGGCATAACCAAAGCCGAATCCCCCCCCTGGCAGCCCAATATCACCGGATAGCGCTGCCAGGGTGACAGCCGCCCAGTAAGGTTGCTCGCCGAACTCTGCTCGCTGAATCGCCCAATTAACCATGACCATCGTACGGTGCGAGGCGATTAGATCGGCCAGTTCTCTAATTTTGGCTTCCGGGATCTGGCAGATAGCCGCCGCCCATGCGGCGTCTTTCACAATGCCATCGTTATCACCCCGCAAATAAGCTGAAATCTGCTCAAATCCGACGGTGAATCGCTCGATAAACGCCTTATCGTAACGTTGCTGCTGAATCAGCTCGTAGCACAATGCCAGGAGTAATGCGCTATCCGTGGTGGGTCGCAGCGGTAACCACTCAGAAGGGATGTTCTCTGGCATATCATCGCGACAGGGGGAGAGATTAATAAATCGCACGCCCTGCTCCACAGCACGTTGCAGGGATGCATTGTGCAGATGTCTGCCAACGCCCCCCCCCTGAATCTGACTGTTACGCCCTGGTAGACCGCCAAACGCCAGCACCAGCTCACCGTGACTGGCGATCTGTTCCCAGGTGGTGTAGTGGCTGACCAGACCATATTGGTTGCCAATGATATACGGCAGCACCACTTCACCCGCCGCTGACGAATAGGTGTTCTCTGAACTCGTGTACCCGCCGATCAGATTCAGAAAGCGATGAATCTGGCTTTGCGCATGGTGAAAACGCCCTGCGCTTGCCCAGCCATAGGAACCCGCATAAATAGCCTGATTCCCATATTGTTGCCGTACCCGATCCAGTTCGGCTGCCACGATCCCCAGCGCCTCATCCCAGGAAACCTCAATAAACGCATCTCTGCCGCGCGGGGTAGCTTCTCTGGATGTCTTATCCAGCCACCCTTTACGAATCAAAGGACGGGCGATACGCACCGGCCCGTCGATCGCCCCTGGCAGTGATTGACCAATTGGTGAAGGTTCCGGGTCTTCCGCCCACGGTTTAACCGCAACGAGGGCCGAATTCTCAATATGAAGCTCGTAAATACCCCAGTGGGTTGAAGTCAGGATTTTACGTTCTGGCGAGAGTGACATGACCGTTAATCCTTAAACTGCGCAGAGATACCCAGCCCCGACTCGCGGGCAAGGTCTACCGCAGTTTCATACCCGGCACTGGCGTGACGCAGAATACCGATGCCGGTATCATTATCCATCACCCGCGATAACCGCTCCGCCGCATCCTGATCCCCGGTCGCTACCGTGGTCACTCCTGCCGAGACCCCCCAGTTACCTAAAGAGTGAACGGCCACCAGATCGGCACCTGACCCGCAGTTCAGTAAGGCATTCAGGATTGGCCAGTCGGCAATCGCATCCGAACCGTCAGACATATTTTCAGTTTCACGGTGCGGCAAGGTGGCAGATCCAGAATCAAGATGATCACGCGTGAAGGCAATCGGTCCAATCTTACCCTCCGCCACCAGTTGATTGACGGCCAGCGCCAGTTTCTTGCGTTCGCCATATCCCATCCAGCCGATACGCGCTGGCAGGCCGGTGAACTGAACGTTATCTCTGGCGGTTTTTATCCAGTCGACAATCCGCTGGTTGCCCGGAAACAATTCCAGCACCAGACCATCAATTTTATAAATGTCCTGAGGATCGCCACTTACTGCAATCCAACGGAAGGGGCCAATCCCCTGACAGAAAAGTGGACGGATAAACATTTCAATAAACGAACGAATTTCAAAGGCCGCACTGACCCCGGCTTCACTCGCATATTTTCGGAGATTATTCCCGTACTCAAAAACGATGGCTCCACGTTCCTGCAACGTCAGCATCGCTGAAACATGCTGCCTGATGGTTGCGTAGGACAAAGCCTTCAGTTTTTCAGGATCCGATTGGCGTAAGCTCACGACGTCTTCTTTTGTCACGCCAAGCGGGAAATAGCCGTTTACCGGTTCAGCAATCGTCTGATCGGTGACGATATCCGGTGTCAGACCGCGTTCAACCAGCACAGTTAAAACTTCAGCAATATTTCCAACCAGCCCTACTGAGATGCCTTTTCCTGCACGTTGAGCATTGGCGCACAGAGCAAGCGCTTCATCCAGCTCATATGTCAGGACCTGGCAATAACCGCTGTCCAGCCGACGCTGGATTTTGTTTTCGTCAACCTCAACCACCAGGGTGGCCGCACCGGCGAGCTGTCCGGCAAGGGGTTGCGCACCACTCATGCCGCCACATCCTCCTGTAACAATCAGCCGCCCCGCCAGACTGCCCGAGAAATGTTCACGCGCCGCAGACATGAATGTCTCATAGGTGCCCTGCAAAATGCCCTGGCTACCAATATATTGCCAGGCGGCAGCCGTCATCCCCGGCATAACGGTGAGTCCCGCCCGCTCAAGCTTGCGATAATCATCGTCCCCCGCCCATCCGCCAACCACATTGCCGTTAGCCATTAACACGACAGGCGTGGTGTTTTGTGATGGAAAAATCCCCACAGGTTTACCCGATTGCATCACCAGGGTCTGGTTGCTTTCGAGACGCTTAAGCGCATCGACCGTCTGGTCAAAACTCACCCAGTCTCGTGCCGCTTTCGCCCAGGCCATGTAGATCACCAGTTGATCGGGGTTCTCAGCATTCTCAAGATTATTTTCCAGCATTCTGAGAATGGCTTCCTGGCGCCATCCTTTACACCGGAGTTCGCTACCCCGCTGGGCAGTAATCTTACGTGACATAATTAATATCCTGAACAATCGAAAAAGTTAACCCATTAACTACCTGATGAAAAAGTAATGACGCAGAATAAGCATCAGGCGTTCACAATATTTTCGTAACCAGGGATATCTTTAAAATCTTTCAACCAGCGCTGGATCGATGGCCACTCATTTAATACATATCCACCTTCTTCAGCCATCGAAATATAAGGATAGAGGCTAAAATCGGCCACACTCAGGCTTTCACCCGCAATCCAGGTATTCTTTTCGAGACACTTATCTACATGGGTAAGGGCGGGTTTACCTAATTCCATATAATGAGAAATAATATCCTGGTGCTTTTCACGTTGATTGATCATGGTATAAAAGCGTGGGTACGCCAAAAAGCGCAGCAAATCCGCTTGTTCGAAGAACAACCATGCATTGATTTTGCACCGTAATACGGGATCGACAGGTAATAAAGAAGTGCCCTCGGCAAAATAGAGCAGTATGGCGTTAGACTCATTCAGGAAGCGTCCGTCTGCAAGCTCCACAGCGGGAATGCGAGCAAAGGGGTTAATTTTTTTAAAGGCGTCTTCTTTATGCTTTCCTTCGGCCAGATTAAGCGTTTCCCTTACATAAGGGATCTGTAAAAAGTTCAGCATCAATCTAATTTTCCATGCATTGCCTGAAAGTTTGCTGTCATACAACTTGATCATAAAACGCCCTATTAATTCGATTTAATATAAGAATAAAGTTCAACACCAAGTCCCTGTTCTATTTCTGTAAATACAACCGGGTCAATAGCACCTTTGCCAAGCGGAAACTGAGAATGATGCGCAATAATAATGCTGACTTCCTGTCCTTCCGACATCGTTGAAATAGCAATCGGGTCACCCGTGCGAGCATCAACTGAACCAATCATGTCTGGAAAAGTCGCCACGCGAGTCCCTTCTTTATCCGCCGTCATAAATTCGTTATAGACACCCAGAGTGAGAGTTTCACTGCCATTACTGACCGTGACATAACCGATGTCGAATCCGTCTTTATAATCCACATCATTTTTTATTACTCTGCCGCTGATAATCACTTCGCCTCCCATAAATGAGGCTGCTGCCGTGGCACGGTTCAGACCCGGCTCCGCTGACAACATGGCTTCTCCCAGCTCAATTTGAAATGAAATAGCACCAGAAGCACCATTTTCTGCAATAAAATCAGGTTTATATGGCCCTCTGGCGGAGGCAACCAGTCCCCCGCTTATTGTGGCGCAATGTCGCATCACCTGGGATGTTTTAACCAAATTCCCTTCCGCGACCACGGAGATTTTTGATCCTGTTGAGGCATATCCTGCCTGAGCAACCTGCACAATTGAAATATCCGGTCGGGATGCTAACCCCATCCCACCCATTTTCACTGTCGGGTGACCACGACCATTTGCCGCTGCATCAATATAGGGGACATCTAATGCCGCGGCGACAAGCCAGCCATTAAATCCCGGTACATGTCCACACATGATACCGACAGGTTTACTACCGAGTTTTTCAATTAATGAATCTGCGGCACTAATATGATCTTTTAACACCAATTCAGGTTTTGCAAAACCTGGTGCACCCACTGATGTCGAAATTAACACATACCCTTCATCGTCTATTTCATCAAGTTTTGCAAGACGGATGGTGTTAAGACCGAGAGCCACTTCAGCAGCCAAATCGTGTTTTTCTAACGAGTTATTAACACCACTTCCACCGGCGGAGAGCAGCAAGCCACCATACATTGCCGGGAGGACATCTTTAACACTAAGGTCTCTCATTTATCAATCACCATGACAGTACAATTTATTAATAAGCTTATTTAAAAATAAAATAAGTCGATATTTATAGTTAGCTGCAAGCAAAATGCCAGTTAACAAAACCGTTTTTGTTCGCGTTTTTACCCTGTATTACCTAAATAACTCGATCAAATAACGTGCATTAGCACCATTTTAGTGCACCAGCATGGATCGCAACATAATTTTTATCCTGGATATGTAAAACAGGAGGGATTGAAGTCATTCCAGAGATGCATTACATCTAATGCACAATTTACTTATTCCGCTACGCCATTCATTACACATTTTAAGGAGAGAATAATGAAAGATGCCACGCTTGCCATTCATGCCGGATTTCAGTGCGACCCCGTCACAAAAAGTGTCGCGGTTCCTATTTATCAAAACGTGGCTTATGAATTTGACAGTGCACAGCATGCCGCCGATCTGTTTAATCTGGAAGTACCGGGTAACATTTACAGCCGCATAATGAACCCGACAAATGATGTGCTGGAGAAACGAATGGCAGCCCTCGAGGGAGGGATTGCCGCTTTGGTATTATCTTCAGGGAGTGCCGCTATTACCGCTGCAATATTGGCGCTCGCTCGCTCAGGGGACAACATCGTTGCAACACCGCAATTGTACGGCGGTACCTATACGCTTTTAGCCCATATGTTACCGGGGCTGGGGATAAAGGTGACTTTTGCCGAGAATGACACACCCGAGGCAATTGAAAAGGCGATCGACCAAAATACTAAAATCGTTTTCTGTGAAAGTATTGGTAATCCAGCGGGTAACATTATCGACATTGCCGGTCTGGCAGAGGTTGCGCATCGGCACCACATCCCATTGATGGTGGATAACACCGTCGCCTCACCCGTTTTATGCAAGCCTATCCAACATGGTGCAGACATCGTGGTCCACTCATTGACCAAATATGTTGGAGGACATGGTAACTCACTGGGTGGCGTCATCGTCGATGCGGGAAAATTTCCCTGGCATTTGCATCCGGAAAAATTCGCTTGCCTCACCTCACCTGAACCTGCTTATCATGGTGTTGTTTACACAGAAACTTTTGGTGATGCGGCCTTTATCGCCAGAGCGCGCACGGTTCCCCTCAGAAATACAGGCGCGGCATTATCTCCAATGAATGCATTTCTTATCCTCCAGGGCCTGGAGACGCTAACTTTACGTATGAAGGCGCATGTAGAAAACACCCTCAAGGTCGCTGAATTTCTTCAAAACCATCCCGCCGTTTCATGGGTCAATTATGCGGGATTGCCCGGTCATCGCCATCACGAGCTCGCGATTAAGTATATGCAGGGCCGCCCGTCAGGCATATTGTCCTTTGGGTTAAAAGGGGGATTTGCCGCAGGAGAGGCATTTTATGATGCACTCAACCTGTTTAAGCGCCTGGTAAACATTGGTGATGCACGTTCACTCGCCTGTCATCCGGCATCGACAACCCACCGGCAACTGAACGACGCCGAGTTGCTCGCTGCGGGTGTTTCACCGGAAATGATCCGTCTGTCTGTCGGAATAGAAGATATTGAAGATATCCTGAATGACCTGATTCAGGCTTTGGAACACACCGCTTAAGGCATACAAGCCCAGTTATCAATACCAGGAAAAGACATGTCGCTTTCTGAACTTGCCAGAGACCTTAAATTATCCAAATCAACAGTGTCACGGGCACTCAACGGCTACAGCGATGTGGCTTATGATACGCGACAGCGCGTCATGCAACGGGCGATTGAACTGGGCTACATACCGAATCCCGTAGCAAGAAGACTTAAGGGCGGACGAACAAACATGATTGGCGTGGTTCTCCCCCCTCCGCTGATGAATGGCATGTTGGTGGAGCCTTTCTATTCTTCAATGCTCGGCACACTGGTGTTTGAACTCCAGGCCGCCGGGCTGAAGCTGCTGATCACCAATCAATATAGCAACGAAAGTGATGAGGATGTCCGCAGCTATCAGGATATGGTGCAGCAGAATTTGGTTGATGCCATTCTGATCCTGAGAACCCGCGTTAATGATCCGCGCGTCGAGTATGCGCAAAATAACAACCTGTCATTTATCACGTTTGGCCGGACACAGTCACAGCAACCCTATGCATGGGTCGATGTCGATCACTTCGATGCCTTTTATCAGGCCACTGCCCGACAGATTGCCCGCGGCCATAAGCACATTGCCTTTATAAATACCTCCACTGAGTTCAATTATGCCCGGTTGCGGCATGAAGGATACCGGCAATGTTTGCAGGATCATCAGCTTATCTATCGTAACGAATGGCAGATGATGGGAGGACTGACCGAAATGGACGGGTATGTACTTGCCAGTCGTTTGTTGAAAGTTCAGCCACGGCCCACGGCAATTGTCTGTGCCACAGATGATATTGCGATTGGGGCGATGGCTGCCTGTCGTCTCATGGGTTTACAGCCGGGAAAAGACATCTCCCTGATTGGTTACGGTAATACGCCGGGGGCGACTTATGCCAGCCCGCCCCTTACCACGATGGATCCCTTTCCTAAAGAGAATGGTAAACAGTTGGGGATGTTTTTTAGCCGCCATCTGTATCAGCGAAGTGAGTCAGAATTTCACCACTTACAAAAAGCGATGCTGATCATTCGGGAATCAGATTAAATTTTCCATTTTGGTCGTAGTCGCGTGTAAGTTCAGCCATCATCCGCTGCTCTTTTCGGCCAATAACGACGAACTCACACCCTTCTGAGTTAACGTGAGTTCGTCACGATGTTGATGATGACTACGAATGAAGTGACTCAATCACTCTCAAACCCGCCACGCGATTAGATAAACGCCCGATCCCGCTGATTTCAACTTCGATAGTGTCACCCTCCTGCATAAATAACGGTGGGGTTCTTTTTTTACCCACACCGCCGGGTGACCCGGTAATAATCACATCCCCTGGGTTGAGCGGGCTGAAGCGGGAAATATAAGCAATCAGCTCCGCAACCGAACGGACCATGTTTTGCGTGGAATCATGCTGTACCCGTTGCCCGTTCAACCAGGTGTTGATGGATAGCGTCTGCGGATTTTCAATCTCATCGCGGGTGACCATCCAGGGGCCAAATGCGCCGGTTCTCTGCCAGTTTTTACCTGACGTAAACCAGGTGTACTGCATATCCCGCACAGAACCATCCATAAAACAGCTATAACCTGCCACATATTGCAGCGCGTTATCGCAGCTTACGTTACTGGCGTGCTTACCAATAATCACCGCCAGCTCACCTTCATAATCAAATTCATTACTGCTTTCCGGTTTGCACAGCTCCGCGCTGTGCGCCGTTAGCGAATCAGGGAAACGGACAAACAACGTCGGCGCATCAATGGTTTGTTCAAACTCGATACGTTTATCCTGATAGTTCATCCCCACGCAGAATATTTTATCCGGATTGTCGATCACGGGCAGAAAGGTGATTTCGTCCAGTGAGAACGTCGGAAATTGCTCACCCACCGGGAGAATATCGCTTAAAAAATCACTCATTAGCGCTGACTTTAAATCCGGGTAATGACCGCCTAAATCAACCACTTGATCATTTTGATGATATCCCCACGTTCGTTTTCCGGTGTTGGGATGAATAAAACTCAGTAGTTTCATATAAACCCTCAGCCATCAGGCTATTTAATGAATTTGACCTGTTGGTTAATCTCTTCAATCACCGGTAGCTTGCGCTGATTATAAACCTGCTTATTCCCTTCAATCAGGTTGTTACCTTCGGTATCGATAGAGATGATTAACGGGCCAAACTCTTTAACCCGGCATACCCACAATGTCTCCGGCATTCCTAAATCCCGCCACTGGGCATCCTCAATTTCTTCTACGCAGGTTGCGGCTAATACCGCGCAACCACCGGGAAAGATGGCGTGTACCGCTTTATGCTGACGGCAACCTTCTTCGGTATTTGGCCCCATACCGCCTTTGCCAACAATCAGCTTCACCCCGGTTCGTTCGATAAACTCTTTTTCGAATTTCTCCATGCGCATGCTGGTCGTCGGTCCAATCGAGATCATCTGGAACTGGTTATCCCCCTGCTCGACGACGATTGGGCCAGCATGGAAAATAGCCAGACCACGCAAATCCACCGGAAGTTCACGACCCAATTCAATCAGGCGGCGGTGCGCCACGTCACGGCACGTCACCAGGGTTCCGGTCAGATAAACCACTTCACCCGGTTTCAGCGCCAGTAAGTCTTCATCTTTAATCGGTGTTGTCAGGATTTTTTTCACAGTACCGCCCCCTTGTGAGACAGAATTTCATACGACAAATCAGCAGAGAAACGGATAGCTCCACGGCGGTGCGCCCAGCAGCCGGTAGACACCGCCACCCCGATGGTGGAGGGATGGCGCGCCGACGATTCAATATTGACGCCCATCACCGAAGCATTGCCGCCCAAGCCCTGCGGCCCCAGTCCCACCTGATTGAGGCCCGATTCGAGGAGTTCCTCCATTTTCGCCGCATCCGCATTGGGATGGCGTGAATCGACCGGGCGCAGGATGGCCTTTTTCGACAACCGTGCCGCCGTCTCAACCGAGGTGGATACCCCGACTCCCACCAGTAACGGCGGGCAGGCGTTGACGCCATAGGAGGTGATCACATCGAACACAAACTGGTTAACGCCTTCATAGCCCTGACCTGGCATCAGCACCTTAGCCGCGCCAGGTAACGAGCAGCCACCACCGGCCATATACACTTCAATGGTGCAACCGTCGTCATCGGGAATGATCTCCCAGTCCAGCCAGGGCACACGCGAGCCGGTATTGGTGCCGGTGTTCTTCTCGACAAAAGTTTCCACCGCGTTGTGGCGTAAAGGCGCCTTGCGTGTG
This sequence comes from Pantoea phytobeneficialis, assembly GCF_009728735.1. NCBI lineage: Bacteria > Pseudomonadati > Pseudomonadota > Gammaproteobacteria > Enterobacterales > Erwiniaceae > Pantoea > Pantoea phytobeneficialis. Next base: position 136,767 of record NZ_CP024639.1, on the reverse strand, counting down.
GCTTCCAGCGTGGCATTGCGCAGCACGTCTTCAAGTTCGCCGAGGTAAGGGAAACGTGCACCCGCCGTAATGAAGTACTGGATCACGCCGGTGTCCTGGCAGGAGGGGCGATCCAGTTCATCGGCGCGTTTCTGGTTTTCAAACATCGAGTCATAAACAGCGCAGGCTAATGGGGCAGTCTCCTGCTCGCGCAGCGCTTCCAGTTTTTTCATCACGTCCGTTGGCAGACGTTTACCGACGTAGCCCGTAAATCGGGTCATTATGTCCGTCAGGTTTTCAACAGCAGTTAATGTGCTCACAAGGGTTCTCCAGCATTAAATCAGGCAAGGGAATTGTTCACCGCTTCCCGTTTGCGGTTAATTTGAATAGAGAGGGTCAGGATGGCCGACAGCAGTAACATTCCCGCCACGCAATACATCGCCAGAGAGAAGCTGCCGGTGGTTTCTTTTAGCCAGCCAATGATCGCCGGACCGGCAAAACCACCCAGATTGCCGATTGAGTTGATTGCCGCCAGTCCGGCGGCGGCCGCCGGGCCTTTCAGGAACAGCGACGGAATGCTCCACAGGGGAGGCTTGCAGGAAGAGATGCCGACACTGGCCATCACCAGCGCCACCACCGCCAGCGTTAAGCTGTGCACCGAACCGGCCAGAATGAAACCGACGCACGCCAGCAAACAGGCAGACACCACATGCCAGGTACGTTCATGGGTTTTATCGGAGTGTTTTGCCCAGCTGATCATCGCAATTACCGACAGCGCTGCCGGTAACGCATTAATAAAACCGGTTTGCAGGGTGGTCAGGCCAAAGGATTTCAGGAACTGCGGCGACCAGATATTCAGAGAATACAGCCCGGCTGAGGTGCCAAAATAGACGATTGCCAGCGTCAATACGCGGATATCAGAGAGTCCTTTCCACAGGCTGGTTTTTTCACCCGGTGCTTTATTCTTGCCTTCCTGCTCAAGGGTGCTAATTAACCATGCCGTCTCACTCTTATTCAGCCAGCTGTTTTTTTCCGGACGATCATTCAGGTAGAAGAAGGTAAAAATACCGAGGATGACAGCGGCAATGGCGTCCAGCAGAAACATCAACTGCCAACCTTTCAGACCCAGGGCGCCGTGCATGCTGAGGATGGTGGCGGCTAACGGTGAACCTAACATCGCCGAGATAGGCGCTGCCGCCATAAAAAAGGCAATCACTTGAGCACGGCGTTTAATTGGAAACCAGGTACTGAGATAGAGGATGATGCCGGAGAAGAAACCCGCTTCCGCCACCCCCAGCAGAAAACGCAACAGATAGAATCCGCTGGCGCTTTTGACAAACATCATGCAGGCAGCAATCACCCCCCAGCTGATCATAATGCGCGCCAGCCAGATACGTGGGCCAACTTTTTGCAAAATAACATTTGAGGGGACATCGGTAATAAAATAACCCACAAAAAACAGCCCAGCGCCAAGACCAAAAACCGATGAAGAAAATCCTAAATCCTGATTCATGGTTAATGCCGCAAAGCCAATATTTATTCGATCAAAAAAAGCAATAAAATAGGCAAACATAACAAAAGGGACGATGCGCCACGTTATTTTTCGTAACGTGATGCGTTCAATATCATTATTCATATTTTCCAGCCTTTTAAGTATTATCAGGGGTACGTTTTGGACTGATGTTTACATTGCACTGGGAAAACTATAATGAATTAAACTCAGGCAATCATTGCGCCCTGGTTATATAAATAATTCACACAATCCACAGAAAAAACCCACCAGGTCCTTTTGATTGACCTGGATCACTTAATTCAGCTGATAATGATTTATTTTTACAGCGAGACAAACTTAATTACACGATTAAGAAACAATTGACCGAAAAACCAATATACAGAAATGTGATCGAATTCAAATTATTGCCAGGCAGGAGGGGGATGCAAACAGGATGGAATAACAGTGATTCTCATTACTTCAATACTTTTGCAGACGAGCAACACCCCGTCTGCACCCGCAAAACATCACAACTTTCCGGTAAGTTCGCTCTTGTGATCGGTTAATAACTTCAACATATCCCTTAAATATTCATCTTCGTTGCCCTTCTGCCAGGCAATACTCAACGGCAAACCTTTAATATGTTCATTTAATTGCAGGTCGATATAGGCGACATTCTCGCTGTTCATGTTGCGATAGGATGCTGGCACCACCGCCAGGCCAAGACCGGCTGCCACCAGGCTTAAAATGGTCTGTTTTTCTTCAGCAAATTGCGCAATCACCGGCGTGAGTCCCGCCAGTTTGTAGATGCTCATGGTCAGGTCATGGCTATGTGGGCGAGTACGTCTTTCCGGGATAATCATCGCTTCATGTTTGAAATCATCTAATGAAACTTCGTTACGTTCAGCCAGCGGGTGGCTCGCCGGTACTGCCAGGACACAACTTTCGCGCGTAATAAAACGTACGGAAATGGATGCATCAATGATTTGTGGCGCGCGAAAAAAAATCATATCCAGCCAGCCTGATTTTAATTTCGGCAGCAGGTTGATGGTTTTATCTTCAATGATATGAATATCCGTATTAGGGTGCGTCGGAACAAAGCGATTGAGTAACGCCGGGACTAATCCGCGTGCCGCACTGTCAATCGCACCAATCCTTAAGGTGCGACGCTCATCTTTTAACCCACCTTTAAATCGTAGTGCCAGCGCATCAAATTGATCGATGAGTTTGTTAGCTTCGTCAAAAAAAATCGCGCCCTCCGCGGTGAGCGAAACATTACGTGTTGATCGATTTAAAAGTCGGACGCCCAGATCCTCTTCGAGTAATCGAATGAAGCGAGAAAGTGACGCAGGCATCATTTCCATTCTTTGGGCTGCGCGACCGAAATGTAACTCTTTGCCCACGGCGACAAAACAACGCAATTGATTTATATCCACATTTTCCTCGCCAAAGCATTATTCAAATAATTTATATAATCGTACATTAATGATCTGCTAATCCAAAACTGCATACTGAACTTGATTACAAAAAAATAACACACCCCTACACAATCTGGAGCACTTTAATATGAATAATCACCTCGAAAAAAGGGTGATGCGTAAAGTGACGTTGCGCATTGTCCCTTTCATCATGCTGCTCTACTTCATCGCATTTCTCGATCGCGTAAACATTGGTTTTGCCGCATTAACCATGAATCAGGATTTAGGTTTCTCCCCCACCGTATTTGGGCTGGGTGCTGGGATCTTTTTCCTCGGCTATTTTCTCTTCGAAGTCCCATCCAACTTAATACTGCATAAGGTGGGCGCCCGCATCTGGATCGCCCGCGTGATGATCACCTGGGGTCTGGTGTCTGGCTGCATGGCATTTGTCCAGGGCACCACCAGCTTCTACGTGCTGCGCTTTCTGCTCGGTGTCGCGGAAGCAGGTTTCTTCCCCGGCATCATTCTGTATCTCAGTTTCTGGTTCCCGGCGGCGAAACGCGCCCAGGTCACGGCGATCTTTATGGCGGCGGCCCCCCTCTCCACCGCGCTGGGATCACCGATCTCCGCCGCATTGCTCGAGATGCACGGCCTGATGGGCTTCGCCGGTTGGCAGTGGATGTTTGTGCTGGAAGCCATTCCTGCCGTGGTGTTTGGCATCGTGGTGCTGTTCTTCCTGACCGACCGCCCGGCGAAAGCCAAATGGTTGACCGATGAAGAGCGTGAGTGGCTGCAAAATACCATGCAGGCCGAAGAACTGGCGCGTGCAGCAAAACAGAGTCACACCAGCGCCTGGCGCGGGCTGGCTGATAGGCGTGTGTTAGCGCTGGCGCTGGTTTATTTCGGCACCTCGGCTGGCCTCTACACACTTGGGATCTGGTCGCCGCAAATCATCCATAGCTTCGGTGCAACATCGCTGGAAATTGGTTTCCTGAATGCCTTCCCGGCGGTGATTGGCGTTATCGCCATGATTCTGTGGGCGCGCCATTCCGACCGCAAAAACGAACGCAGTTGGCATGTGATTGGTGCCTGCCTGCTCGCGGCGGCCGGGCTGATTTACGCCGGTAATGTCAGCACCCTGCTGACGGTGATTCTCGCACTGACCTTAGTGACGGTCGGCATCAGCGCCTCTAAACCCCCGCTGTGGAGCATGCCAACGCTGTTTCTCAGTGGCCCGGCCGCTGCCGCCGGTATCGCCACCATCAACTCGATTGGCAACCTGGGTGGATTCGTCGGTCCGATGATGATCGGCGTGATCCGCCAACAAACCGGCAGCTACACCTGGGGGCTTTACTTCGTTGCGGGCTTGCTCGCCCTGTCGGCCCTGATTGTTTTGATTCTGTCTGCCCAGGCGAATAAACCGCAGACAGTCGATATTCCACATCCTCATACACATTGATTTAACAGGAGAAATAACATGCGTAACTACTCAATTGCCGCTATCCCTGCGGACGGTATCGGCCCTGAAGTGATCTCTGCCGGTGTTGAGGTGCTCCATGCGCTGGAACGCCAGAATCCACAGCTGAAATTTGATATCGAAACTTTTGACTGGGGTTCGGATTACTACAAAAAACACGGTGTGATGATGCCGGAAGACGGCCTGCAAACGCTGAAGAAATTCGACGCGATCTACTTCGGTGCCGTGGGCGCGCCAGATGTGCCGGATCACATCACGCTGTGGGGCCTGCGCCTGCCGATCTGCCAGGGTTTTGACCAGTACGCTAACGTACGTCCGACCAAAATCCTGCCGGGCGTCACCTCGCCGCTGCGTAATCGCGGTCCTGGCGACCTGGATTGGGTGATCGTGCGTGAAAACTCTGAAGGGGAATACTCCGGGAACGGCGGTCGTGCACACCGTGGCCTGCCTGAAGAGGTTGGTACTGAAGTGGCAATCTTCACCCGTGTGGGTGTAACCCGCATCATGCGTTATGCCTTTAAACTGGCGCAGTCTCGCCCGCGTAAGCTGCTGACCGTGGTCACCAAATCCAACGCCCAACGTCACGGTATGGTGATGTGGGATGAGATCGCCGCAGAAGTGGCACAGGAGTTCCCGGATGTGAAATGGGACAAGATGCTGGTCGATGCCATGACACATCGCATGACCGTGCATCCGCAGAGTCTGGACACCATTGTCGCGACTAACCTGCATGCCGATATCCTCTCCGACCTGGCCGGTGCGCTGGCAGGCAGCCTGGGTGTCGCCCCGACCGCCAATATCGACCCTGAGCATCGTTTCCCGTCGATGTTCGAACCGATCCACGGTTCAGCCTTTGACATCACCGGCAAAGGCATCGCGAACCCGATCGCCACCTTCTGGACGGCGGTGCAAATGCTGGAACATCTCGGCGAACATGATGCCGCCGCGCTGGTGATGGAAGGTATCGAGTATGCCTGCACCAAAGGCATTCTGACGCCGGACGTGGGCGGTACGGCAAAAACTGCGGATGTGACCAAAGCCGTGGTTGAATTTATCACCTCGAAAGCCACCGTAGCTGAGACCGCATAACGATGAGAAATGAACAGGCCGCAGAGATTCTGCAAGATATCTTTCAGCGTGCTGTTGACAGTGCCCGTCCCGGGCCTGTCATTCCCCCGGCACTGCCTGAAAAACCGAAAGGCCGTTGTGTGGTAATTGGCGCGGGTAAAGCCTCTGCCGCGATGGCCGCAGCGGTAGACGCGGCCTGGCCGGATGTGGATGTCAGTGGCGTCGTGGTGACTCGCTATGGTCACGCCGTCCCTGCCGGTCGCATTCGTATTCTGGAAGCGGCCCATCCGGTGTCCGATGCCATGAGCGAAACCGCCGCGATGTTGATCGTGGAGTCGCTGCGTGGACTGACCCCGGATGATCTGGTGCTGGCGTTGATTTCCGGTGGTGGTTCGGCGCTGATGGCACTCCCTGCTCCGGGGCTGACTCTGGCTGATAAGCAGGCGATTACCCGCGCGTTGTTGCACAGCGGGGCCAATATCAGGGAGATGAATCTGGTACGTCGCCATCTGTCAGCGGTTAAAGGGGGCAAACTGGCGCTGCTGGCACAACCGGCACGGCTGGTTTCTCTGATTATCAGCGATGTTCCGGGTGACAACCCAACCGACGTGGCCTCTGGTCCAACGGTTGCCGATAACAGTTCTCCGGGGGATGCGTTGAAAGTGCTGGAACGCTATAGCATTCCCATCGCAGAGCCAGTGCGTTATGTGCTGACTCATCCCCAGCAAGTACCACCGCAGACCGGATATGCTGAAACCAGGCTGATTGCTACCCCGGCATTAGCCCTTGCAGCTGCCGCCGCAGAGGTACGTAAGCTCGGCTTAACTCCGTTGATCCTCGGTGACGCCATCGAAGGAGAGAGCCGCCAGGTTGCTGTCGTGATGGCGGGTATCGCCCGATCGGTGAAACAGTATGGTCATCCCGTTAAAGGGCCAGCGGTGTTGCTGTCAGGGGGCGAAACCACCGTCACGGTGACCAATGGCCGCGCGGGTAAAGGCGGGCGTAATACTGAATTTCTGCTCAGTCTGGCCTGTGTTTTACAGGGGGAAGCCGGTATCTGGGCGATTGCCGGTGATACGGATGGTATCGACGGTACGGAAGATGCAGCCGGTGCCATGATCTCGCCGGACACGCTGACACGCGGGAAGCTGAATGGTCTGAATGCCGCCACGTATCTGGATGGACATGACAGCTACAGTTATTTCCACTCCATTGGCGACCTGGTGATGACCGGCCCCACCCTCACCAACGTGAATGATATTCGCGCCATATTAATTGCCTGACCCTCCTGAACAGCTTTCCCGGACATCCGGGAAAGCTGTTATTTCTGTAATCACCAGCGTGATTTATTAAATATTGTGAGATCAAAAAAAAGCCAATTGTTAACGGCGCTATCTCGGATGCCTGGATAACTAATGAGCTAAAACATTTCACAAGGTTGTGAAGATAAAACAAAGTGTAAATGTACCATGAGGTACATTAAGGTTTTTTCCTATAAATCATATAACAAGGACGAGATGGATTATTTAAATAGTTTATATAAACCAGATAACGTGATCATGTGCTACCAATGCGCCTATGATGCGCCGTTACAAAATGGCAACAGTATTTCTAAGGCTATTTAAATATTAACGTCGATTCGTTAACAGTAATGAAGCGTTGTATTCCCACCAGGCAAGTGAATGATTTTCGCACGATAACGAGAAACTGAAAGCAAATGGCAAATGAACCCTGTCGTATTGGAAGGCGTCCTTTTATTATTGGGTCGCTGATTGGCATCGCCTCACTCGGGATGAAAGGCGGTGTGAGTAGTGTTTTTGCCGCCGTTCCCTCCACTGCGGACGAGCTAAAACAATATCAACCGGTATTTTTCACCGCAGAAGAGTGGCAATTTATGCTGGCCGCCTGTGACCGCCTGATCCCGTCGGACAGAGAAGGTCCGGGGGCATTAGATACCCATGTTCCGGTCTTTATTGATAAGCAGATGCTGACCCCTTATGGCAAGGGTGAAGACTGGTATATGGAAGGTCCGTTCGACAGCCATGCCAGCCTGCTGTTCGGCTATCAGATGCCCTTCCCGTTGCAGGTGCTGTACCGCAAAGGCATTTCACTGACCAATCAATACTCGCGCATCAAATACAATCAAAATTTCTGCGACCTGCCAGCCAGAATGAAAGATGCGGTGTTAACCGATCTGCAAAAGAATGTCGCCGATTTTTCCCAGTTTGGCGAAGCCGACCTGAATGCCGGTTATTTCTTTACCCGACTGCTGGAAAATACCAAAGAAGGCTATCTGGCCGATCCGCAGTACGGCGGGAATAAGAATATGGCGGCATGGAAGATGATTAATTTCCCCGGTGCACGCGCCAGTTTCCCGCAATGGATAAAGATCCATAACGTTAAATATCCCCTTGGCCCGGTCTCTCTCAGCGGCGAGCAAGCCTGATTCTTCCTGGAAAATAAATGAAAAAGATCAATGACGCCGTCGATGTCATCATCGTCGGTTTAGGTTGGGCTGGCTCGATTATGGGTATTGAGCTGGCGCAGGCCGGATTAAAAGTGCGCGCGCTGGAGCGTGGAGAAGACCGCCTGAACAGCGATTATGCTTATCCCAAACCGGCTGATGAACTGGCCTTTACCAAACGCCATAAAATCATGCAAAGCCCGCATGATGCGGCTTTTACCATTCGTCACAACGCCTCAGAAACCGCCTTGCCCATGCGTGAATTGGGTGCCTTCCGTCTGGGCGATGGCGTGGGTGGTGCGGGTCTGCACTGGACCGGGATGATCACCCGTCCAACGCCTGTCGACCTTAAAATGAAAACTTACGCCGACGAACACTTCAAACGAGGTGAACTGGATGAAGAACTGCGTATCGCCGATTTCCCGGTCAGCTGGGAAGAGATCGAGCCGCATATGGATTTCTTCGATAAAGTGTGTGGCTCCTCCGGCGAGACGGGCAACCTGCGAGGCGTGATCCAGCAGGGCGGCGATCCTTTTGAGGGTGCGCGCTCCAACCCCTTCCCCAATAAACCGCTGGAAGATAGCCTTAACGCAACCCTGTTTCGTCAGGCCACCCAGGAGATGGGACTTCACCCGTACTCCATGCCTTCGGCGGCGGTTTCGGTGCCTTATACCAACCCTTATGGTCAGCAGATTGCCCCCTGTAACTACTGCGGCTTTTGTCAGTTCTACTCATGCCTGAATTATTCAAAGGCATCGCCGCAAACTGCCATCCTCGACCGACTGAAGCAGTTTAATAACTTCGACTATAAAACCCGCGCCAACGTGATTCGCGTGGAAAAACATGCCGATGGTAAAACAGCGACGGGTGTGACTTACATTGATGAAAATGGCGACGAGGTGTTCCAGCCCGCCAGCATCGTGATTCTGTCTACCTTTGGCCTGAACAATGTTCGCCTGTTACTCAACTCCTCAATCGGTAAGCCTTACAACCCCATCACGGAAGAAGGTGTGATTGGTCGTAACTACACCCACCAGTATGGCGGTGGATTTACCCTGTTCTTCGATAACCTTGAGTTCAACCCGTTCGCCACGGCAGGACCGACCGGCACCGTCATCAGCGACTACGGCACCGGCAATGTCGAGACGGCCCAGCTTGGTTTTATTGGTGGAGCCAAGATCTACAGTTCACAACCGACCGGTACGCCGATGGCAGCCGCAATAAAGAAAGGCGCGCCATCATGGGGCAGCGGCTGGAAAAAAGCGCTGAAAGAAAGTTATGGCCATTCGATGGGCGTGAAGCTTGAAGGCAGCAATATGGCCACGCGCGGTAACTACCTCGATCTCGACCCGGTATATAAAGATCGTTTTGGTATGCCGCTGCTGCGTGTGACTTACGATTACGTGCAAAACGATCTGCGTATGTTGCAGTACATGAAAGAGAAGATGGAGGCGATTACCAAACACCTCAATCCAACGCAGTACTCGCATAACATTCTGAAGATGGACAGCCATTTCGCCAGCTCGCCGAACTATGTCAACACGCATAACGCCGGTGGCGCGATTATGGGCGATAACCCTCGCACCTCTGCGCTTAACCGTTATCTGCAAAGCTGGGACGTTCACAACCTTTTCGTGATGGGGGCTAATGCCTTCCCGCAAAACTTCTATGCCAACCCCTCGGCGATGGTTGCCGGACTGGCGTACTGGTCAGCAAAAGCGATTCGCGAACAATATCTGAAAAACCCCGGCCCATTGGTGCAGGCATAAGGAGATGACCATGAAACTGCAACTTCGTTATCTGCTGATGGCGGGCCTGGTGAGCACAGCCGTGCAGGCGGCTGACAATCAGGATGCTACGTTGATTGCCAAAGGGGAATATCTGGCACGCGCCGGGGATTGCACCGCCTGCCACTCCATTGCCGGTGGAAAAGAGTTTGGTGGTGGCCTGGCGATTGCCAGCCCGATGGGGGTGATCTACTCCACCAACATTTCACCTGATCCCGAAGCCGGTATCGGCAAGTACACCGAACAGGAGTTTGCTGACGCGGTGCGCAAAGGTATTCGTCGCGATGGTAAGCATCTCTATCCGGCGATGCCCTACCCGGATTATCGTGGGATTACCGATGAAGATATTCATGCCTTGTATGTCTATTTTATGAAAGGCGTAAAACCGGTAGCTGAAAAAGCACCGGAAACGTCGTTAATGTTCCCTTTCAGCCAGCGCTGGGGCATGTGGTTCTGGAATGTTGCGTTCACCGAGGATAAGCCGTTTGCACCGCGCCATTCCGTGCCTGACGATATCAATCGCGGTAAATATCTGGTGGAAACACTCGGGCACTGCGGCAGTTGCCATACCCCCAGGGGCATCGGCATGCAGGAGAAGGCACTGAATGAATCCAGCGACAAGTATCTCGCCGGTGGGGAGCTAAATGGCTGGCCTGTGCCTTCACTGCGCGGTATGCCAACCTGGAGTATCCAGAACATTACCGATTACCTCGCCACAGGCCGTAATGACTTTGCCTCCGTGGGCGGAGAAATGACCGGTGTCGTTGAGCACAGTATGCAGCATATGAATGATCAGGACCTGCACGCGATCGCGGCGTATCTCAAGTCATTGCCTGCGGATACCCCGGTGATCAATCGCCGCGCCGATGCAGAGCAGGAGACGAAGAAAACCGCTGATTACCTGACCCAGGGGCATAATCTGAATGCCGGGCAGATGCTGTACATGAACAACTGTGAAGCCTGTCACTGGACCGACGGCAACGGGGCCAAAGGAATATTCCCGCGCCTGAACGGCGGTGATGTGGTGATCGCGGATAACCCAACCGGGTTAATCAACATCATCCTGCAAGGGGCACAGACCCCTTCGACACCGAAAGCACCGTCTGTGATGGCGATGCCGGGCTTTGCTTCCCGACTGAGTGATGAACAAGTAGCGCAACTGGCAACATTTGTGCGTAGTGGCTGGAGTAACAACGCACCGGCTGTCACGCCAAAAGAGGTGACAAAAGTACGGGAAAGTCTGGCTAAACCTTAATGTAATCCGCGTAGCGGTGCGATTTATCGCGCAATTCCGTGCATGTTGCCGGAAAAAACGCGCGATAAATCGCGCCGCTACGTTTTTTTTACTCGCCTTTAATCACGCGCAATCCGCCATATGACTGGCAAACTGGCATCATTTCCAACGTGTTGATATTCACATGCGCAGGCAGACTGCTGACCCACCAAATGGCTTCGGTGATATCTTCCGGCAACAGGGGTTGCGTATTGGCATACGTCTGATCAACGCGCCCGGCATCTCCCTTGAACCGCACGCTGGAGAACTCTGTCCCACCGACCAGTCCCGGTTCGATATTGGTAACACGTACTGCGGTACCCGCTAAATCGGTGCGTAAATTCAGGCTGAACTGCCGCACGAAAGCTTTTGACGCGCCATAGACGTTGCCGCCCGCATAAGGCCAGCTGCCCGCCGTCGAGCCGAGATTGATAATATGGCCGCGATTGCGTGCAACCATCCCCGGTAAAACCACCCTTGTCACATGCACCAGACCTTTGATGTTGACGTCAATCATCTGGTTCCAGTCGTCCATGCTGGCCTGCTGAGCAGGCTCCAGCCCCAAAGCCAGACCGGCGTTATTAATCAATACATCAATGTCCCGCCAGTTCAGCGGCAGTTGTTCCAGCAGGCTATCAACCGCCAGTGAATCACTCACATCCAGCTTGAGGGTGAAAATGTTGTCTCCGGCTATGGCTTTAAGATCATCAAGACGTTCCTGCCGCCGCCCGGTGGCGATCACCCGATGTCCATGTTGCGCATAACGCAGCGCCAAATCCCAGCCGAATCCGGCCGTGGCTCCGGTAATAAGAATAAGCATGATAACTATCCTGGTAATTAAAGATCTTTAAATAAAATACCGCCGCGGGACTTGTGTTCTTTGTCCGTTTCAATCAGCGAAATAACAATGTATTCCTCTTTAACCGGTAAGGCGTCTTTCACTGCCTGATAAATTCCATCCATCAGTTTTTTCTTTTGGTCAGCTGTGCGGCCGCTCACCATGTGCACAATAATTTCTGGCATCTTTTCACCTTATTTCTTAGGCATAATAAACTGACCGACCAGACCTGCTGATGCCAGAACATGACCTTTCAGTTGCGACATGACAGCCTCTCTTGCCAGCCCTTTTTGCAGCGCATCAGGAGCATAATCGGTAGCAATTAAGGTGAAGTTATAGTTGTGAATATCACCATTCACCGGAGGGCAAGGACCGGAATAATCCTGAACATTCTTCCCATTGGTGCCTGGGGTATAGCCAACAACACCGGTCAGATCCCCTTTAGCAAATTGGTGACGACTGCTGTCGATGCCGTAACCAAGGAAATGTGTCATGCCCAGGCCGTTGGCCCCCTGTGGATCTTCAATCAGCAGCACATAACTTTTGGTGTTGGCCGGTGCGCCACTCCAGCTCAGCTGCGGTGAAACGTTTTGCCCAGGACACTGGCCACCGCCGCCCATCGCAACCGGTAATTTCCCTGCATTGTGGAACTGGGTTGAGTGCAGCGTAAAGGGCGCAGCCAACGCGCCGGCAGAACATAACATCAGGCCTGCAAATAATCCTGTATGAACGCGTGATAACACGGCTTTCTCCTTTCTTCTGAATTATAAATCGATGCTTTTAATATCGGGTACGGCAGCAAGTAATGGATCAGTATCAGCAAGCAAACGTTTAAAATGGGTTTGCTCGAAGTGAAATTGAATCGCCGGTTCGCCTTTCCATTTTTCGTGGATCAGAAAGATATTCTCATCTTCCGTATTCTTATAAACGTCATAATGAATACATCCCTCTTCAGCGCGACTGGGAGCAATGCAGCGCTCAATGGCTGCAAATAATTCCTCTCCCTTCCCTTCCTGGGCAATAAATTTGGCAATAACCAGCTTAATATTTCCGCTCATCAGGTTTTCTCTCGTATAAATATGATTTAAATCACTGTACCGCTGCGGTTAAAAAATCGGCGGGTGCGATTTTCCAGTTTTTGATTCGACGCTCTTTGCAGCGTTTCTGCATTGATCGCCGATCGACAGACATCCCAATTGTTGCCCTCGGGATAGCACGCCAGAACCGAAAAATCATGGCTGCTCTGCAACAGGCGCTGACCTGTCCCTGCCGGTAAAAAAATCACATCGCCAACCCTGGCTGGCACCACCTCGCCGTTATCGCCGCCAATCTGCAACTGACCATTGCCTACCGCTACGACAAAAATCACATGCGTACTGCTATGGAAATGCTGATAGGCGAAGGGTTTTCCCTGCCATTGCTGCGTCCATCCGGCCTTAATCAACCCGCCCGCAGTAGTCTCAGGCTGTGTCGTACGGAAATGCATAACGGGTAAGGCGGGATTATTCGGCACCCATCCATCAGCTGACAGACGCCATTGATTGACCAACTGCAATGGCATTGCGGTTGAACTGTCTGCGGCCTGCACGGCGAGAGAGGGTAAAAACAAAGCCAGTAGCGCCGAGTGCTGCAAAAAGTTGCGTCGGGTGAAGTGAGCCATATCCCTTCCTGAAATATCGTGGTCTGCCAGTACCGGAACAGATTGCAAAATTAGCCATCCGGTTTCATTATCATACCTAGATAAACTAGGTATCAAGGCAGCCTAAGTCAAGCTAAGATAATGGCGAAGTTTGTATCTATCTTTGTAAGCGGAAAATGACCATGAGAAGCAGTGCTGACGACAATCTGAAGAGCCATATTGAAATGGTCATACTTGCCGCGCTGGAGCGTGGTCCCAGTCATGGCTACGCATTAATTGAATTGATCCATCAGCTGACGGATGGCGTCCTCTCCTTCCAGGAAGGGACTGTCTACCCCCTTCTGCACCGCATGGAACAGCGTGGCCTGATTGGCGCAGAGTGGGAGATCGCACCATCCAAACGGAAACGTCGCGTTTATCAACTAACCAAAGAAGGTCAGCAGGAGTTGGTGAGAAAACGCGAAGCCTGGGATAGCTACTCCCTGGCTGTCTCCTCTTTATTACAGAGGTCATAATGTCCACGCTGACTGAACTGCCAGAACCTGCGCAACGCTATCTGCTGGAGCTAAAGCATGAACTCAGTTTTGAGCAGAAATATGCAGACAACATCTGTCTGGAGATCAGTGAGCATTTCTATGAAGCGGTGGAATGCAGCCACGATACGCCAGAAAAAGCGGCCCTGCGCGTGACGCAACGTTTTGGTTCCCCGCAAAATCTGGCCGCTGAATTTGCCGTGGTATTAATCACGCGCAAACTGCGCAACACCTTGTTTATCAATCTCGGCATCATTATCGCCATCGTGTTTGCCGTGTTTACCTGCCTGACCAATCACCACGGTGGGCCTGCGGTGATCACCGCCGCACTGAGCGGTTGTGTCACCTGGGCGGGTCTGCTGGCCATTCATCGCAATCAGCTGGAAGGGGTTCGCCTCTATCACTGGCTGTGTACCCCGATGATCGCCTGCCAGACGACGTCATGCGCCCTGCTGCTGGCGCTGCTGTGGAACATTTTTAGCTCCCCCAACAGCTCCCTTTACTACCATTCTTTCGAATCGGCGGCGGTGGTGATCCTCGCCGCACGTATGCTTCATTTGAAATTACGCAGCCGCAGTATGTGCGCGCTGTGGAAGAAAACCGCACAGCATTAACGTGTCTCCAGAGGGACTTTACGCCCAGGGGGCGGGAAAGCTTCGTCCATGACGTTAAGGTCAGCTGGCTGTAACTGCACGCTTAGCGCGGCGGCGTTCTCTTTAATATGTGCCGCCTCCCCTGACTCCGGTATGGCGATCATATTGCCGTTACGGATCACCCAGGCGAGGAGAATGGTGGAGGGACCGGTTTGATATTTGGCCGCCAACTGAGTGATCAACGGATGGCGCAGCAGCGATGCCCCTTCACCACCCAGCGGGGAGTAGGCCATCATCGGCATATGATGCTGGTTACACCAGGGGATCAAATCAAACTCAATGCCACGACTCGCCGGATTATAGAAAATCTGATTGGTTGCACAGCGATCGCCATTCTCGGTAGCGAAAAGATCCTCCATATCGCTGACATCAAAATTGGAGACGCCCCACGCCTTGATTTTCCCCTGTTGTTTCAACTTCTCAAAACCGGACACCGCCTCAGACAGCATGCTGCTGAAACGCCAGTGCAGCAGGTAGAGGTCGAGGCATTCGGTGTTGAGTCGCTTCAGGCTGTCATTACAGCTGCGCTCCATCATCAGACGATTAGCGTGATAAGGATAGATCTTTGACACCAGATACACCTTATCGCGCAAACCATCTATCGCTTTGCCAATCAGTGATTCAGAACGGCCATCACCGTACATTTCGGCGGTGTCGATCACTTTCAGCCCGCTATCAATACCGGCGCGTAACGCATTAATTTCCGCCTGTGCGCTGTGCCTGCCCTGGCCCAGATGCCAGCTCCCCATACCAATAGCGGGAACTGTCTGACCGTTAAGAGTGACTGTTTTCATGCAATGTCTCTTTGAGGGGATAAAAGGTTTTCTCTTCAAGCTGTATCTGTTTGCGGCCCAGCCACTGACTGTTAACCAGCCAGATCAGCGAAAGGGGTAAGGCCAGCCACAGCAGCATGCCGCCACTCATACCCGCCGCATTCATGGCTGCCCAACTCCATGCCCCTACCTGGTCGCCGGTACGATAGACAGCGGTATCGATCACGTTTTTGGCTTTGTATTTGTCTTCGCGTTTTAACACCGTGAACAGCACTTCGCGTGCCGGGCGCGCCAGGGCAAAATTACTGGCGCGCCTGAGCACCGAGAACATCACAATCGAAGCAGCCACCGGCCAGATCGACAGGCTGGCAAATCCCAGCAGCGTGATAACTGGCAACAGACCGAGCACCAACTTAGTGCCATAACGCGCCATCAGGCGGCTGGTGATAAATAACTGCGTCACCAGCGTCAGCACATTGACCACCAAATCCAGGGTGGCAAAAAAGGCGGTACGATCGCTGTCATGTTGAAAAAGGTGGTGTACCAGGTCGGCCTGGCGGAAATAGATCAATGTCGAGGTGACCGAGTAGAGCAACATATACAGGCAGATGTTCAGCAAATACGGTGATTGCGCGATGCGCACAATGCCTGAGAACACCCCTCCGCCAAGCGGTTGCGTCTGGACTGCCCCATCATTGGCTTCATCCGCCAGGTGCGTCACGTTGTTCAACCGCTTGACGCAGACAACGGCACATTCCAGCAACACCGCTGCCAACACGAAAAGACCGATGGTATTGAAACGATGTACCAGCAACGCGGTGGTGGCCGATCCGACGATCGCCCCCAACGTGGCCCCGGCAGCCATCATGGCAAACAGCCTGCTGGCACGCTCACGCGAAAAGATATCGGCAACCAGTGACCAGAACACCGACACGACATAAAGGTTAAAGACTGAAAGCCAGACGAAAAACACTCTCCCCAGCCACACCTGGGCATCCACCGGCAGATAAAACTTCAGTACGGCAAAAATCAGTAAATGGCTGATAAAAAAGCGATACACCAAAGGAATGAGCTTTTTGCGCGGAAGTTTGCGTGACAATGCCGCAAACGGCAGATTGAGGGCCAGCATCGCCAACAGCGTGGCAGAGAACAGCCATTGCAGATTGTGCATCCCGCCATCAATCCCAAAGGTGTCGCGGATCGGGCGCAGGACATAATAGGCAGATAACACGCAGAAGATGTAGAGCATACAAACCAGCAGCGCACTCACTTCCTCTGCTTTGACGGGTGCCAGACGTAACCAGAAAGGCACCTTTGACTGACGGACAGGTTCAGTCGGCTGATTGCCCATAACGACTCCTGGATAAATAATGATTCCATGTCATCAGGTATCAAGCCGGATGACCCACTTGCCTAGATAATCTAGGTAAGTGGGTTTTCACTGTCAAGGAAGTGTGACCTGCTTCACAGCAGGTCGTTTAACGGGAGGGAAACTCAGACCTTGTCAGGCAGGGCATAAGCGATGACTTCATCGCCTTCCGGCGTCATCATGCCGTGATGGCCTCCCGCCATGATGAGCAGGAATTGTTGACCGTTGACCTCATAAGTCATTGGCGTTGCCTGACCACCCGCCGGCAGTTCATCTTTCCACAACGTTTTGCCCGTCTTCACGTCTATCGCACGCAGGTAATCATCAGTGGTCGCCCCCACAAACGCGAGGCCACTTTGCGTGGTTAACACCCCGCCGTTATTCGGCAGACCGATTTGCAACGGCAACATGGAGTGCAGCCCCCAGGGACCGTTACGTTCTGCGGTGCCCAATGGGCGATCCCACAGCGTTTTACCCGTTGCCAAATCGATGGCTTTAATCATGCCAAACGGCGGCTGTTTACAGATCACACCGATATTGGATACCCAGCCGGTGTTAACATCCTGACCATAGGGCAGACCAGCCTGTGGACGATTGCGTCCCGGTGGGGGGGTCTTATAACGCGGGTCACCCAGCCAGAACACGCCCATTTCGTCATCTTTGGCACGCGGCACCAGACGCGAATAGCTGGGAAGATCGTTGTAGTTGGAGATAATGACGCCATTGTGCACATCAACCGAGATGCTGCCCCAGTCAGATCCGCCGTTGTTACCCGGATATTCAATCCAGGGTTTATCCGCGCTCGGTGGCGTAAAGATGCCCTGATAGTTCGCTTCACGATACTGGATACGACACACCAGTTGATCGATAGGCGACACACCCCACATCATTTTTTCAGTCAGATCGGGTTTCTGCGTGTGGCTATACAGCGAACGTGGCTGGGTTTTCGCCCGTTCTTCTGGCTCCACGCCGCCCTGTGGTGCCGGTTGCTCCTCAACCTTGTGCAAAGGTTGGCCGGTGCGGCGATCCAGCACCCAGAGATCACCCTGCTTGGTGGTTTCAATCAGCGCCGGTACCAAACCTTTGTCGGTGGGGAAATCCACCAGGCTCGGCTGCGCAGGGGTATCGTAGTCCCAGACATCGTTATGCACGAACTGATACACCCAACGCGGTTTACCGGTGGTGACATCCAGCGCGGTAATCGAGGAGCTGTATTTACGCTCTTCCGGGGTGCGGGTGGAGCTGTAGTAATCTCCCGCCGAGTTGGCCATTGGCAGATACACCAGCCCTAACTTTTCATCAGCCACCGCCGTGGACCACATATTCGGCGTGCCGAGTGAATAAGTTTTACCCGGCGGCGGTGTGGTGGTGATATCCGGTTGCTCCATATCCCACGCGAAGCGCAACTGACCGGTGACGGCATCATAGCCGCGCACCACACCAGAAGGTGCGTGGCGGAGCTGGCCGTCCATCACCTGTTGGCCTGTGACTACCACGCCTTTCACTACCGTCGGTGCCGCCGTGACGGAAACGATACCCGCAGGCCATTTGCCCATGCCATCCATCAGATCGACAAAGCCGTGATGACCAAAGTCCTGGCACAGTTCACCGGTACGGGCATCCACCGCTGCCAGTTTGGCATCCAGGGTACCCACGATAATGCGCTGCGAGCAGGCCTGGTCGGCAGGGACGGCAGGGTTTTCATAGTAAGCCACGCCGCGACAGGCCGAGTTGGGCGGGGAGGATTCTGCCGGGGTTTTAGGATCGAACATCCATTTCTGTTTACCGGTAGCGGCATCGATCGCGAACACTTTATGGCGGATGGTACAGCCATACACCACATCACCAATTTTAATCGGGGTCAGCTCGTTACCAAAGTTCGGCGTATGCGCTTCACCGGTATGATAGACCCAGACGCGTTTCAACTGGCTGACGTTTTGCGGGGTGATCTGCGTTAGCGCAGAGAAGCGCTGTGCACCCTGACCACCACCATAGGTCGGCCAGTCCTGCGCGGCTGGCGTAGTGACATTGTCAAAATAATTCCCAACTGGCGTAGTCGCCGCTTCAACCGGATAGGGCTTTTGCGCCAGCGGGATGGCGATTGCCAGCCCCACCACTGTCACCACCAGCAAGCCCACCCCATAGCGTCGATAAGCGCGTGATCCATCTGTGCGGCGGGCGGGCATCAGCACCACAGTGATAATCAGGAATAACAGGGACAGATCGAGGCGTGGCACCAGCGCCCACCCGTCAAGGCCCGATTCCCACAGTGACCACACCAGTGTGGCAATAAAGCTAAGCAGGTACAGATACAACCCGATCGCACGACGTAAAACCGCCAGTAAACCCGCGACGATCCACACTACCCCCATCACCAGGTAGTAGGGACTGCCGGAGAGTCGAACCAGTTTAAAACCCGGTATGGCAAGAACGGCACCGGTGAGAATCAGCAAAACGCCAAATCCCAACATGCACCATCCTCGCCAGCCTGAGATCCTGGTATTTCCTTCAAGTGATGAATTCATGAGTAAGCTCAATGAGTAAGTTGATTACAGGCTGGTGGTGTGGAATCTTGCAGGCGCGAGAAGTAAGAATTTGTGCCACCAGCACACTTACATGCCTGCAACATTAAAAGATTGTTGTTGTAACATTTGGCAGCATGCCTTTATAATCTAGGTATGCAGGGACAGGGCTGTCAATATGTTTTTTAGATAAAAAATAGACATAACCACATGATTAATTTGGTTTTTATTGAGATTTTTTGTGGGGGTATTCAATGTGATAACCGTTCGGCTGATATGAATTTTCATCCGAACAATTGACCATCCGGTACATTAAATCCATTAGGCCGTGAGCGAATTCTCCAATCGCTTGGTTTTGCTGCTGAGCTTTCGTAGGTTAAGGCGTTTCAAGGTAAGAGATGAATATCATTCTTCATGCTGGAAATGTGATATGGGCAAACCGGGTCAGTTCTTTAGCGATCGCCCCTAATCCATAGCAATAAAATGGATAGAGAGATGATGTCGAGTAGGGATATTATTTCACTTAGTCTTAGCGCTCTTTTTGCGAGAGTGCTTAAGAGCTTACATCTATAAGCATTATGTGCAGCTACAATTCATAGTATTTTTCCATAACCCTACACTTTTCTTTCGTCAGCCAGCAATTGATACGCAAAAAACCATCAGTTCACAGATTTATGATAGGACGGCCCTCGTTAATCCATTGTTCAACCTCTCTCATGCCCAACCGATAGCGTGCAAAATTATGAATTTGCAATACGCGGAGTTCATCAACCAATAATGATTTGAATTTTTCTTTCTCATCATCATTTATTCCCAGCGATGTGAGTACTGATTCAATATCTCGTCTTTCTACAACAATAGCCCGTATTGCGATATTAAGGTCTTCCCTATGGAGTAATCTGAACGGATCCGGAACCCCCATAGAATCCAAAGTGACACGATATCTTTTTATCGAACGCCTGTACAAATGTACAAATAAATCAATAGCAAGTGTCACATCCTGCTTTTCATAAACACCCATCATTGCATAAGCATAATCAGTTACATCAGCATCGAGAAATGATAATGGGGCACTGTTATAAATCATCAGTGGAATATTAGCTGCAAGTCGACTGGTTCTTTTATTTCCATCTTCAAATGGCTGGAGATAAGCCATGTTAACCCAGAGAAAAAAAGCCGCCTCAACTGGATTTTTTATTATACGTGCTTTAGCGATAATTATGTCAAACATTTCCTGAAGAATCAAAGGGGCTTGTAGAGGTGTATATGTTGTACCGCTAATATTCACAATTTTTGTTCTTATGGTACCCAACCCTTCAGAATCAGACAGAAGATCATGCATTAAAATAGAGTGTAAGTTGCTAATTACCGGTGCAGTAAGCCCATAATCAGGAACCGCATCTACCAGGAACTCAATTGCCTGTTTATGGTTAAGCAGCATAACTGCATCAAGGTCAGCGCCTTCAGTTCCACTTTTAAAAAGTTCTTCTGTCGCTAGTAACGAATACTTATTTCCCTCTAGTTTCGATGAAGACCATGCCAAATCTATCAGTAATTGCTCAAGAACTTTACGAGCGTAGGTACCAGCAGGTTGTTGCCCACCCATCTGTCCTTCCAGTCTCAAGGTTTCCGCAAGGGCTGCTGGCAGTATAGAGGATTGATTTGGAATATAATCATCAACAAACTCTCTCGCATAACCAGTAATGTCTCTTGCGGAGAGTGGAGCCTGAAGATAACTAAGTAATACTGAAGATTTGGATGGCTGTTCAAGCCCCGCATTTGCGTCATCTTGCAAGTTAACAGGCCGTAAATCTACATCAGTTCTGTACCGGGTTCCCCTACCTGTCCCTACCTTTATTAGGCGGCCTTCTTTAAGCAGAGTATCAACATGACGCTTAACGGTTGATTTGCCAATTTTTAGTGACAGCGCGAGTTCACCGGAACTGAGAGGTATGTTACTGACAGCCACAGCTACCAAAATCTCATTTTTCAAATCCATTGTTTCTCCAGTTGCCGCTAAATGACATCAGCTTTGCTGACACACCTTTCCTGCAGATAGGTTTACGGCCCGATATATAAAATTTACGGCCCATCGATATTGTTTTCGGTCCATTACAGCAGAATTTACGGCCCATCAGTAGCCTTTTCGGCCCATCATGACAATATTTACAGCCCAGAAGCCTCTTTATCGGCCCACCTCCACTACATTTACGGCCCACAATGACGTACATATCCTGCTTCATACTGTCACTGTTGGCGCTTATCGGCATAAGGCAGGACCAGTAAACCGTCTATATCCGATTTGATAATTACACCTTTTGTTGTTTAAACAACCACGCCCGTGCGGCATTGATATAGAAGAATTTGCGTGCCGAGGCCATATGATCAACACCTTTGAAGGTCAAAAACGTAATGTTCCCGCCTTGATCCAGATAATGATTAACCTGCTCCGTTAATGCCTGCTGATTGTTAACCGGGAAAATCAGTGTCGGATCCAGCAATTCACTCGGGCGAGTCACCTTCGCGCCACCCTGCTCCCACACGGGCACACATTTTTCATTCCACGGCGTGGCTTTGTTGTCGTCAGACCCGGTAATGATCAGCAATTTCTGGTTCGCCAGGGTCGCAACATCTTTGGGGCGCTGTTGCCCGGCAATGATGAGTCCGGCGGCGAAGGTTTCCGGGTGTTTCGCCATCAGCCACAGCGATGTCATGGCCCCCATAGACCATCCGGTGCAGTACACCCGCGATGCATCAATTTTCAGCACCTTGTCGGCACGATCTTCGAGATTCGGATTACCGTAGTCCCAGGTGTTACTGAGCAGGGATTGCACCAGCCGCCAGGTATTCTCCACATCACTGGTGTGCTCCCAGTAATCGTTCATGGTGGTGCGCTCGTAACGCGGTGTGATAACCACACATTCATGTAAGTCCTGCTCTTCCGGCATGCTCCAGATCGACGCAATACATTGCTCAGTCAGCGTCTGGGCACAGGTGCCATCATAGCTGGTGCCGGAGTGCGTAATGGCCAGTACCAGCGGATATGCCTTGTTCTCACCACCCGGTTTGAGGAATGATTTCGGTAGATAGATGCTGTATTCAAGCCACGCCGAGCGGGTGTCATCCCACCACCAGTGATGTTGCTCCCACTCATCAACGCCCCGAATAACAACGTTGTTGCCGCGCGCAGCGACATTGCTCCACGGCGTATTGCTGGCGGCATAGACATGACCGGCGAGGGTCTTGACGTTCTTAACCTGCGTCAGCGATACGATATCGCTGTCCTGGGTCGACAGGCTAAGGTCCGGATCATGAGCGAATTCGACAATCACATAACGTCCGGTTACGCTGGATTGTCCTGCCAGCAACGCGGGTTCGGCATGGGTGTAAATTGATGTGATGGCGCGTGGTAAGGGCTTAGCCTGCGT
Organism: Pantoea phytobeneficialis; assembly: GCF_009728735.1. Lineage (NCBI taxonomy): Bacteria > Pseudomonadati > Pseudomonadota > Gammaproteobacteria > Enterobacterales > Erwiniaceae > Pantoea > Pantoea phytobeneficialis. Next base: position 114,054 of record NZ_CP024639.1, on the reverse strand, counting down.
GGCATTTTTGTCGGGTTCGTTGGGCATACCGGCAAAGAATCCCTCGGCTGCCGGTATTACCCCCGCTTTAAACGTGGTGAGCGCCAGGCTGGTGGGATCGATATCTGCGTCATATTCAGCGGCAATGCCGTAAATCTTCTCCCCACCCCCCGTGACTTCGCAAAGTGCGAAAATACGTTGTAAACCGGGTCCTTTTTTCACGCCATCGTCTTTGCTCGTCGCATTTGCCGATGCCGCCATAAATCCATTTTTATCTGCCGCCACCGCCTCACGGGATATCCCTGCCGCAGAGATAGCTCCGGCCAGCGCGGTTCCGGCCACCATGAAAGTTCTTCGTGACATATTTGCCATATTTTATCTTCCTGAATGAAGGTTGCGCGTCATGCAGGTAACGCCCGCATCTGCTTTAACTGTTTAATAATGGCCTGGGCTGCCACTTCACCGGCGCCAGGTGCAAAAGGTGAAGAGCGAGCTTCATAGGTAAAGCGGTCGTAGCTGTCGCTGTCCGGGAGATATTTGGCCGCACCATCCACCATGGTCATCACAAAGGTCTGTGCGAAAGGGGATTCGGCACGAATATGTGCACCGAGGCTGGCAGAGAACTCCGGCTGGACACCGACTAATACGCTGTCTCCCCATTGCATCATCACCACTGGCAGGCTGCTGACACCGCTGACCTGATAATCAAATGCCTTAACGGGACCGGTTGGTGCGTGCCGGGGGGAGAAGTTTTGCGATTTGACGGTAATGTTCTGCCGTTCGACTCTGAAGATGCCACTTGGCTGAGGGCTGATACCATCAGCGATTCGAATAACTTCGTCTCCCAGCCGCTGTCCGAATGAATCCAGCAACGCGAAACCTTTTTCGTGAATATCGATACGATCGGTGCTGCCATCTGTATACACAACATGACGACTGGCCTGGAGATAAGGCACCTGATCCCCGGCACAGCCCACGAGATAAAACGCCACCGTGCCACTGCCGTAATGGTTTTCGACATAACGACAGGTCGCTCCCGCCAGATCCGCACTGACCAGACGGCCCCCGGTTGCTCTTTCGGATGCATCCATCACCGCCGGTTGCACGGCATAGTTGATCAGAATCGCCAGCGGATGGCCGTCTGCCGTATTCAGACTTATCAGCCCCACATGAGGATCGCTATAACCCGCATCGTCAGCGCCAAGCCACCAGCCCGCAGGGGTATTGATATTACGATTGACGCCGATTCTGCTCAGGCCATTACCGATACCCGGTTGTACGGGTTGTAAGGAACTGACCGCCTGTGTTGCTGCGCTACGCACGGCATTCTCAAAGGCGGCTAGCACCGCTGCTGAGGCTCCGGTAAAAATATGCGGTGTTGAGAAGGAATGACTGGCGTTGATGATGGTGTTCACAGCGGTGACACCGCTGACCTCTGCCAGGATAGACTTGAACCGGACAATGACATCCTGTGTCAGTGAAGTCAGGTCCACTACGACAATGGCCTGACGCTGGCCATCCTGCTCCAGCAGCAATACACGGGTAGCCAGTGGATCGTGTTCACCGACAAAATCATCCAGCGGATATAACCCGGTCAGAACCACATTTGCCCGTCCCACGCCCACCTTAAGCCGATGGTTTTTGCCGGACAGGAAAGCGGAAAAGCCAGGCGTCAACATCGCGGCAGCCCCCAGCCCTACACCGGCCTGAAGGAAATGTCGTCGGGTAAACATCGACATTATCCGACCTTCACTGCCAGTTCAGTTCCACGCTTAATGGGCAGCGTAACCGAGATGAATCCGTTGTCCGGATTACGGATAAACGCAAGGAAATCAGGTTCCGCGTTATCATTCAGCACGTAACCACCCAGATAAATAAGGTCGCCCTGCTCGGGATGAATCGAGAAGCCATAATCGGCAAACATGTCCGGGTCCGGTGCGCCCGGTCCGGCAAATGCGGCCGCATCCGGATGCGGCCTTCGTGCATTCATCTGCGCGATCACCTTTAAAATCTGCGGATCACGTATGGCGGAGGAGGTGTGAGTAAACGGTTCCGTTTTCATGGATGTTCTCCAGGGTTACGTTAAAATCTGCCTTTGCTGAAAAATATCCTGTACCTTTTTATGGTACTCATCAAGTACCATAATTGTGACGAAGATTAACGGAACCCACAGTTAACATGAAAAGTAGTGACTCACTGCCTACTCGCGGTCGCCCCAGAACCCAGGATGCCGCCAGCCGACGTCAGGTCATCATTGAAAGTGCCTATCGCGCCTTCGTTGAACTGGGTTTTGCCAATACCAGCACGGCAGAAGTGGCCCGGCGGGCAAAAGTTTCGAAACGCACGCTGTATGAGGTATTCAGCGATAAACAGGCCTTATTTGCCGCGGTGATCAGCGAGCATCGCCATCTGTTGCTTGATTTGCCCAGACCCGAGGATGAACAGTGCGCGCTGGACGAGTCTCTGTTTCGAATTTTTCGCCTCGACGTCAGCGAAGAACAATCTCTGGAGCGTGAAGCGATCCTGCGGCTGATGACGCGCGAATCAATCCTGTTCCCTGAGCTTTCCGATTATCTCTATGAAACCAGGGCGGTAAGTTCCAGGGAAATGCTCATGGACTGGTTACAGAGTACCGCCAGCGAGAAAAATTTGCCGTTGGATGATGCGGCTGTTTATGCCGGGATGTTGATGGATGTGGTCTTCGGCGCACTTATGCCACACCGGCGTGTAGCAGACTTCAGAGAAAAACAGGTGATCGCAGAACATATAAAAAGACGCATCCAGATTACGTTACGCGGTATGGGTTGGTTGCCAGCCTGATGGAACGTCGCGGAGCAGTTCATCCTTTAATGAACCATCTGGTTTTGTTAAGGTGGTCTTTCTGACCCTGGAGATAACAATGCGTAAGCTAACTGAACAAAAAAGAAAAGAGATCCTTGACGCGGCTTCCTCCGTTTTTCTTGAACAAGGATATGAACGGGCTTCGATGGATGGCGTTGCAAAAACCGCCGGTTGTTCAAAAGCCACCCTTTACAATTACTTCAACTCGAAAGAAAGCCTGTTTGAGGCGGTCGTCAGAACGTTCAGTACTAACTATCTCACGCGAGCTGCTGATGAGCTGTACAGTGCGGATAATCAATCTCTTAGCCTCGCGGATAAACTACAGCAGTTCGGTGAGAGTATGCTGGGTGTCATGACGTCCGACTGGAAGGCCATGCAACTTTACCGCATGGTCGTTGGCGAAGCCGGCCATTCCGATATCGGAGAGCTTTTTTATGAATCCGGTGTACGGGAAAGTATGAACGCTCTGACGCTGGTGATGGAAAAATACATGGAAAGTGGGGAATTATCCCGTAGTAACCCAGGGTTAAGAGCAAAGCAGTTTTCGGCCCTGGTTAAGGCTGAAGCAGATGAACTCTTTCTGCGACGCCAGATGCCGGTGTATACGGATAAAGAAGTTGCCACAATGGTTGAAAATGCCGTGCAGGTATTTCTGCAAGGGACCGCCCTGAACGTCAGATAAGGGATGTAAGTCTGTCAACAAATCATGATTCGATTGACAGACCACAGATTATAATTAAACTAAACGGTACAGTTCATTAATGAGGATTGTCTTATGTTGCACCGTGTTCTGTTATTGGCAGGTATTACTTTCGGCTCGCTGCTGCTTAGCGGGTGTGTTTCTCTCTTTTAAGGAAATAAAATGCGTTTCATTCTCCCCCTGTTTACCAGCGCGGCGGTCATTCTTCTTACTGGCTGTTTGTCTGTCGGTAGTCATATTTGATCGGATGTTGCCCGCACCTGGCGGGCAACATCATCGCGTCCAACCGTTACAATGTCACACCAACCAGCATCAGCGCGATGAGAATACTGATGGCCACCGCCACCAGTGTTTCCGCAACAAGCAGGGTAATCAGGGAATTCTGGCGCGCTCCCCAGGCCCCGGATACATATTGCCTGCCACGCTGCGCTCTGAATCGTCTGATATAGATGACATCTCTGATGTTACTCCCCACCCGCCACCACATGATAATGACAGTGGTGACAAGTACACACAGCATGCTCCAGTCCCTGAATGTCATTTCTTCCGTTAAGGTCAGAAACTTGTCTCTCATCTGGATGGTTCTCCTGAGTTAAGAAATATCACTCACCCTTATGGGCAGCACGCAAATACCGCAACCCTGGCTGTCATTCACCAGAACGTTACTTCTCTCAACTTAAGGACAGTCAGAACACCGACTACCAGCACCACCACGATCTCAACCATCAGCAAAACAATGAGGGGTAGCAGACGGGCCCCCCAGACCCGGGATGCATAATAATTGCCCCGCTTTATGCCTAATCGACGGATATACCGAATCTCTCTGACATTGCTGCCTGCTCGCCAGAGAATCAGGATGGATACCGTTATCATTGCCATATCTATGACCCACTCCCTGTACGTCATTTCCCCGGCGACTATCAGCAGTCTGCTAACCATCAGAATTATTTTTATCCCCGGCTAACGGCTGCGTACTTTTCGATAAATACCTCTGTTCTGCGGCGCACTTCGCAACGCAACTCGAAATTCGTCCAGCATGATCCGGCCAGCAGAATGCTCAACTCATTCAGCTGCGAAAGATAAAAACGCACCACTTCTTCAGTTGGCCGGTAACGCAGTTCGCCTCGCAGCATGGCTGCGTCCATTACCCCGCGTACATAATCCACCGCGTGCCGATAAGAAGAGGGATTGCCTGAATGCTGCAAAGCCCTGCTCTCACTTTTTTTCATCATGAGCATCATCCGGGTGAGTTTCCTCCTGACAGGCAGGCCGATATAGCGGAACGGCAGTTCGCAATGGAATCCTGACTCGGCAATTTCTTGCGAAGTGCTGAGGTGCTCTGGAGCATTAACGTGCTGTTTTGTGCTTGCAGAACAGATAGTTAAATACCGACCAACGGGATGCGACTGGATATTCAGCATATGACCTCCGCAAAGAAAAATACCGAAATGAACTGAAACATATTCTTGACTTAGGCATGTTAATCGATCTTAACTATACCGTACAGTTCATTTAAAGAAATTTTTGGAGAGCCTGGATATGAAGCAATTGTTCCGCCCATTTTGTTGTACCGTGACTCTGGCCGCCGCTATCGCTGTTGTCGGTTGCGCTGACACCTCCCCAGTAAAGTATTCTGGGATTGAATCTTCATCACGGATGACGCCAAATACGTCAGAGGATAGCGATCGTATACCTTTCCGTTATGCGGCCCCGGTAAACTGGAACAAATATCGCAGCATCACGTTAGAACCCGTGCAGATCTATGGTGGAAGTGACGCACAATTTAACGATCTTTCTCCGGATGATCGGCGTAAGCTCGCCGACTATATGCAGAAAAAATTTAGCGAAGTGCTGGCAGAAAAGTTTGTCGTAGATGCTGCTAAAGAAACGTCCCCCTCCCTCCGGCTTAAACTGACGCTAACCGGTGCGGATACGACACCGCAGGTTGTTGGTACCTTTACGAAATTCGATCTGGCTGGTGGACCTTACAACATTGTTCAGTCTGTCCGGGGCGGTCGCGGGCTGATGAGCGGATACGTTAACTATGCAGTCGAGATAAAGGACGCCGAGACGAACGAACTTCTGCTGGCCTACGTCACTGAACAGTATCCGAATGCAATGAACGTCGGTGCCACCTTTGGCTCGTTGAGTGCCGCTGAAACCGGGATAGACAAAGGGGCTGAACAGCTTTTAGAAAAACTCCATTAACAAATTAATGGCGTGTTTTGCGTGGAGTTGAGTCCACTGTCAACGCCCCTGTTCTCACGGTACGTGGAGTTTACGTTGTGCTAATGCTCCACGTACCGCTTTAAGACGCTACGGTGATCAATCGTGCATTGCTTTGCTGTATATGCGCAGCCGTGCAATTAAGGCCTGAGTTGCCTGGGAAGATTTTCCGGCTTGTGAACAAACCAGCGCAAATTCACGACAGACAGGAGGAAGCAATGGCACCACGCACAAGCCACGCCGATCTTCCGGAAGGGTTGATTCAGGGACCAAAGCTACGCCCATCCCCTCGCGCACCATCTTGCTGGCACTGATCCAATCTCGTACCATCATGCGTATGTCTGAAAGCTGCAAACCCGCTTGCTCCATCAAACTTCTCCCGTTTACAGCGCAGCCACCGGTAGCGAGGATAAAGGGTTGAGAGGCCAGTTCCCCAAGCGTAATACCTTGTGCTCTTACACGGCGTGCTTGCAAGTGACTGGCTGGAAAGACCGCGACCCAGGCATCCTGCCCTATTACCATTTCCGCACGGCCAGAATCAGGGTTCATGACAATCCCCAACTCGACAGTGCTTTCAGCCACCCACTCCTCCACCTCTTCATCTGTCCCCTCCAACACGACAACTTCAATTCCAGGATGCAGGCGCCTGAAGTCCCGCAACAACCCAGGTAGTAGCGTTGACGTGACCGAGGGAAAACTGGCCAGGCGAATGCGGCCAGTGCTTAAACCGCGATTGTTATCGGCCAGCGCCCGGATCGCCTCCAGATGAACCAGCATATTCCTTGCGTGCTCAACCACCAGCTCGCCCAATGCGGTAACGGTGATCTGCCGTCGCTCACGGGTAAAAACCTGGAACCCAAGTGATGATTCCAACTGAGCGATAGCCTGGCTGGCACCAGACTGAGTCATTCCCACATCCTCTGCGGCACGCGAGATATTGCTGGCATCGGCGACAGCAACCAGTAGCCGCCAGTGCAATAGATTCATCATGATGATCAGTAGCTCAACTAATACTTCATTAATTAACTATTAATTTTACAGAATATCTCAACTCAATCACAGTGACTGCAAGTGCAGGTAGCGCACTGCGAAACTGTTTTCAATATTTATGGAGATATCATGAAGTTATATTACGCCCCAAACACCTGTTCGCTTTCACCCCATATAGTGCTGCGCGAACTTGAGCTTGAATTTGAGCTAATCCGGGTGGACAACAAAAGTAAGCTGACCGTAGATGGTCAAGACTATCGCACCATTAACCCCAAGGGTTATGTCGCTGCGCTGGAACTGGAAAATGGGCAGATACTTACAGAAGGTCCGGCTATTGTGCAGTATCTGGCTGACCTGAAACCGGAGCGTGAGCTGGCACCGCCCGCAGGCAGTTGGGAGCGACTACGATTACAGGAATGGTTGAACTTCATCGCCACTGAAATTCACGCTGGCTCGGCACCGCTGTTCAATACCACGCTACCCGAGACCACCAAAGATATCTTCCGTGAAAAGCTGTTCAAACGGTTCGATTTCCTGCAAGACACTCTCGCAGGAAGAACCTGTCTGACAGGCTCATCGTTCAGCATTGCCGATGCCTACCTTTTCACCGTGCTGGGCTGGTGTAAATGGTTCTCCATCGAACTTCATAACTGGCCTGCGCTATTGGCCTATCAGGCCTCTGTTACTTTGCGGCCTGCTGTGCAGGCTGCATTACGCGCTGAAGCCCCAAATTAAAGGCCCGTGAACCTTTCCCGCGCGCCTGAGCTGAATCTTGTTTCAAAGCCCGAGGTTACATTGGAGCCACGATGAAGCCTGCCGGAAGACTTGCAAAGAACAGGTGAGATCGTCAGTTGTTGTTGATGACCACTGTGGGGAGTAACGCGTGTTCTTCAGGATAACCACTATGGAGAGTAACGACCGTTTCAGGTATGACTGCTATAGAGAGAATTACCAGAATTGAGCAATATCACCCGTGTTTTAATTTTTGCAGTAAACATCCACTTGATAAGGAAACCCTCATTGTTAGTAAACACTAACATCAAGTATATAAAGGCCTCGCAGGTTAGTAACTACCAGGGGGGTTGTGCAAAGGGAGGCCTGAAAACATCAATACGTTCTCTCTATAGTGGTCATTACTGGCAAGTTGGAAGTCTTCTTTCTCTCTACAGCGGTTTCTTTTCAGAAGTGCCAAATGACCACTATGGTGAGTGAATATGACTGCTATAGCGAGTTGTGATCGTGGATCTATTGAGTGGCTGAAATACAAAAGACTGCTGTAGTGAGTAAAACTCACTACAGCGTTAGGGGAATGTTGAGCGCATGACAGCTGACGGACTATTCAGCTTTTTTGGTCTTCCTGATGGTTTCCAGGATGGCCAACTCCTCATCAGAAAGCATCACCATCTTCCCTGCCGACTCTTCCCTGGTCTTCTTGACCGTCGTTTTTGCCCTCACCTTCTTCTTAACCGGGACGATATCGATCTCATTATCGAGATCGTCTTCTCCGAGTTCTGGCAGGCTCAGCGGGATGTTTGCTGGTCTGAGTTTGGGCTGTCGATAATGAATGGAGAAGTAAACGGTGCTGGCACGCTTAAACTCGGTGTAATCGAGGTAGCCAATCTCTTTGAGCTGCTCCATCGCCTTTCTGACGGTCGCGTATTGGGTGTTTGGTCGCGAAGTAAGATTTAAGCGCGCCTGTAAGCGCTGCATTGACACAGGAGCAGGATCCGGGGGCAAACTCTCGATAAAGGTGTAAAGCGCCTGCGCTGACTCTTTGCGGGCTAATTCGTTAATTGCGCGAAGCTGAAGCAGTACCTTACGATCGAACTGATACAGTTCGAAGATCTTGGGATCCGCCTGCAAAGTGACAGTGTCATTTTTTACGCTGTATTTCGCTGACTGGACGAGATGCGTAACGTAATACTCCCCTTCTTTATTGGTGAAGTGGATGGTATTCGTCGCGATACGCGTCAAAGAGGCTTCCAGGCGTGTTCTGAGCTTAGCGGAAGAGCGAAGTGACGGGATCCCGCAGAGTTTGGCAAAATCGACGAAAGGCAGCGTGACACTGTCTCCCAGCACTTTGTACTTGGCAAACGCATGAATAATGCCAACCCATGCTTTGAAATCGTTGTCCATATCAAGACGCGCGCCGGTGATCTTGATATTTTCATACCCTTCGGCTTTAACGATCGTCAGTTGCTTCAGCTCATCAGTGACATCCATAGTGGATAACTGATTTTTTCTGCCATTCGCGGTGGATTTGAGGGTCGGAACAAACAGTCCCAGCCTCATTAATGCAACCGGCTGAACAGTGTTATTACTGTTCGGCGTGAGGTGAACAACCTCTCCAGTTCGTTTATCCGTTTCACTGAAAGCCTCAGCTATCAGTTTGTTTTCTTGTTCTTTTTTCGGCATTTGAAAAATCCGTGATCTGAACAAGCGATGATCGCCGTTACTCGATATTTCGGATACTAGCACTCACTACAGCGGTTATTCTACTCACTACAGCAGTTTAATTGCTCTCCATAGTAGTCATTTGACTCATCACAGCAGTCTTCTTCACTCTCTATAGTAGTCATTTCCGGGGGTAATCTGTTATAAATCATTATATTGACGATAATCGAAAACGGTCAAACTGCTGCGCTAACTAGCGGATCGTTTATTGGATCCAGTTTGAGGATGGCTTTAGAGGATTATTTTTATGATTTTGGCCTGTGTATAACTCAATGAAATCAAATTATAGAGAACTCAGGCAGTCCGTTGATAACAGTAAGGACGCAGCTTAGCGCGGATTTTAGGCATTTTGACTTATAAACAACCAAATCAAACAGTTACTCACTACAGCAGTCATCGCTTGCTCAACATAGCAGTCATCAGTACTCTCTTTAGCAGTCAATTAACTCAACACAGCAGTCTTTCCTCTCCCTACAGCAGTCATCAACATCTATCCAGGCCATGTCTGACAAGGGTTTCAGGAGGTATGGGATCTGTTTAGGATCTAACTGGGATCATATTAGGATCGAATAATTGGATCTGTCCTGTGGATAATGAGGAAAAAGCGTCTCTGCACTGGCATACATTTGTCTTCTGTCTGGCGGCCAGTTCATCGAAAACTATCCGCTGGTTCAATGATGGGATGATTTATCCGCTTTGACCGTACAACATCGAAAGTACATCTCATCAGACTCAACAGCAACATCACTAATGACCACTGTAGTGAGTGTCTGACTACTATAGAGAGTAATAGAAAACTGATTCTCATCTGCGATTCAAACTACCAACATCAGCAGAGCACTCCAATCCCTACCCGTTCTCGCCATTCCCCGTTAATGAAGACCACTGTAGTGAGTAAAGTTACTCTCTATAGTAGTCATATGATTCTCGGTTTTCATCTGACAACTCAGGACTTGATCGAATTGTTTTCAGGTACTAAGTGAACACCTTTCCCTGTCTGATGAGATCAGCACAGGATGATGTAGTACGCATTCATTTTCACCATATATCCACTGAACTCAGCACGGTTCACAACCTTACCACTACGCAGGATGAATCTCTTCGCCGTCAACTGGTAGAGCTTAGGCTGCCGAATCTAAGACGCTGACATCAGCAGGTCAGTATGGAATTAACGACCGCGTGCTTAAATGACCTTCTATGGCAGTGCAGCCATCAATTCGCGTTCTATTGTCATGTGATTGTCACACTTAACGTGTTCCTTCTGGTTACTCTTTCCGTATTTATGCTTTCACTACACGAATTTTCCTCTGTTGATCGCAATGAAGCCTTAGTCACATGTTTGATTACCACAGCTCTCAGCTGCACTTCGCTCTTTCGTACAGAGACGTACTTTCCGCTAGCCACGAATGAATTTTATAAATTGAGGTTACTGCTGATTCTGCTGTTGACCAGCTACCGCCCTCCCCTGGCCCTCATCCTCAGAAAAGCAGGATGATTGTTTCAGGTTCATCTTTTATGGGTCTCAATTGATGTCATGCTTGAGTAAAAACACAAATGAGTAAATGCGTATTCTATTTTCAGATAATGAACAACAAGTTACTTCCTGTGATGTAAAACTCGGTTCACACTCAACTACTCAACTACTCAACTACTCAACTACTCAACTACTCAACTACTCAACTACTCATTTGAGTATGACTATTCAATCTAACCTCGTAAGGCCGCTGTGATCATTTTGTATTCCATCTTCGTGATGAGGCATCACTGGACACACATATGTATGGTGGATAAATGGTTGCAGTGTGAAAATTGGGAAATATCATGAGTAAGTGAGTAAGTGAGTAAGTGAGTAAGTGAGTAAGTGAGGTTTTGTGTAAATACTTATCGTAATGAAAGCCCGACACTACGATTTCGAGCTGATTTTGCATCCACGCGATAGCAAAAGGTTTGATGAAGGGGGCGTATTGCATGTGAGATACAAGAAAAACCATGTCCACACACGCGGAAATCAGAGTGCTGCGGAGAGTACTAGTAGTACTATCAGCGAATCTGGGCGAAGAGAACTACCTTGTAGGAATAGCCTCATTTGAGTAAATCAACATAAGCTCATATGAGTAAATACACATTTTTTCATTTGAGTAAAAGCTCATCACACAGGAGTTACGAATAACCGGTTGGCCCGAGCATACACATGGAAACTCACTTACTCAAATAAGTATTTATTCATTTGAGCATTAACTCATTTACACATATGAGTAGTGTGGCAGTCTCAAAAGCTCAAAAGCTCAAAAGCTCAAAAGCTCAAAAGCTCAAAAGCTCATTTACTCATTATCACTAAGCCATTGATCTACCAGATCATTAATAACAACAGTAATGTTCGTGCCGCGCTTTGCACAAGCCGCTTTGAAGCGAGCATGCTTGGCTTCGTCGAAGTTTACGTTTACCCGCTTTTGTTTATCTGAGCCTGGTTGTGCTGGCGCAGAGACAATCTTACTCAGGTCACGGTGTTCACCAAACGTCATCGTTGATGATGAATGCTTCTTTTGCAGTGCCATAATCGTCATCCTTCTGAATGAGTATTTGTGTAAAAGTCATTTTACTTAAATGAGTATATACCCATATGAGTATAGGTGTGTATGAGTATTAACTCATTTTGTGATTACTCGAAAAATGCTTCTATCTCTCTGGTAAGGATTTGGATTTCGCCTTTTGCTGCGCCATCAGATGTCTCAAACACACTGTCCCCGTCGAGCACAGATTTGACGTAACTCTGTCGTTGGTTGATCGCTGTCTTGAGGGCCTTAATGCCGGTTTGGGCAATGCTGTCTTTAAGGACGCTGAGCATTTTCGCTTGCTCAATCTTACGCGTAATCAGGAAACGAGCTTCAACCGGGCGGTTATAAGCCTGCGCTTCAAGTACAGTGACAACTGAACCTGACGCGGAAAAATCCAGTGGACTAGGCGTCACAGGAATAATTATCAGGTCACTGACCATCACTGCCGCAGAAGTAATGACAGAAAGAGAACCCGCACCATCAATAATGACGTAGTCATACTCACTCAGTTCTTTACGTACCTGGTAGACATCTTTTTCGGAAGAAGCGGTGTAGACATCAAACCGGGCTTTTTCATTCCTGTTCCAGTTAGTCAGACTCATCTGTGGGTCAGTATCGACTACCGCAACTCTTTTACCACTGGCTGCAAGGCAACTGCTGACGTTAATGGTAACAGTGGTTTTTCCAGAGCCACCTTTTGGGTTCAGGAAAGAAATAATCTTCATGCGCAAATCCTCAAAGTTTCATATGAGTAATGACTCTTATGAAGTAAAACACATATGAGTTAATGTGTAAATACGTTTAGTAACATATGAGTAAATGAGTATATGTGTGTTTTGGGTCCGTGCCATTGGTAGAGTTGACAACATTCTTCGGAAACGGAGTGGTTTAAATTATTGAATTTGCTATATTTATAATGGAGTAGCGTAGGAAGGTTTCTGACGAAATCGTCAATGCTTCATACAACAGCGCGTATGATGTGTGTCTCAACCTGTACTTTCAAAAGAAGAGAGGGGAGGGGACTTAACCAAAACTCAGAGGCTCCAATAAATGAGTACATGTCATTGAATCAAGAAATCGCACCCGGAAAGTGACACGCAAGAAGCGGGATGGCGCGCGATTCGCCAGGACTAGAAGAGTGGTATGCGCTCAAATTTCTTACGATACTCGCGCGGACTGAGGTGCCGATGCTGGCTGAAGATACGAGAAAAATAGAGTGGATCTTCATAACCGACCGCGCGGGCAATCTGTGTGATCGAAAGCTGCGTCTGTTGCAACAAATCACAGGCACGGGAGATGCGCTGGCTTTCACGCCAGCCAAAGATAGTATTCCCCATTTCCTTTCGGAAGATATGAGTCAGTCGGGAAGAGGAGAGGAACGTCATCCGAGCCAAATCTTCGATTCGAACATCTTCCGCCAGATGCTCATTCAGATAATGGCATACCGTCTGAATGCGGGGATCACGATTATGGTGGTTACTGGTAGGCTGACGCTGGAATAACTCCAGGATAATGCGTTCCAGAGTGTTCATTGCCATTGCTTCAGAAAGAGGTTCTGATGCAGCATTCCAGCGAATCACGTCCTTGAACTGGTTTGCTACCTGCTGGCTGTCAGCCGAACGGGTGAGTTGCATACGGCCAATATTCCCTTCCGTACGATCCCAGTGCAGCCAGTCAATCCAGTAAGGGCGTGGGATGAAATAAATCCATAAATGATCCCAGGCAGGGCTTTCCTTAGCCCGACCATAATGGTGAAGAACACCCGGCGGGAATAACAACATCTCATCGGCGACGCAATGAAACTCACCCTTGGCATGGCGAATAACACCTGCACCTTTAAGTGTCAGGTTGAGCATGTATCCTTTCATGCCTTCGGGACGGTGAATGAAAAAGTCGAGCCGGCTGCCGGGACTTATCGGTGTAAACCCAGACACCATAAATGCATTAAAGGTGAAACGCTTCATCAGGGGAGAGAAGTTCACCATTTCTTTATCGCTCAGCTCTGCCATCATCACCCGTCCGATCATTAAATTGCGGGAAGTATAACGGCAACGCCTGACGCAGACTGGCGCTGCCTGCCAGATTTGCGGCGGAGCTCACTCCTGACTTTGTAATCTATCCCTTGCTGGTGAAACCGCCGGTCCATCAACCTGTTGGTAACGACCAGCAGATAAGTCATGTGCGACTGTTTCGTAAAAATCATCCAGCTTATAAAACCACAACAGGACAAGATTGATGGCAGCCAGCAACAGGGGAAAGAAGATGAACAAAAACTCGATAGTCTGGATGACAGTTGCCGACTGAGCAGTTGTACCGCCACTGACAAAACCAGCGGCACCCAATATCCATCCTACGCTGGCAGTACCAAGCCCCATCCCAAGCGTCTGCCCCAGTGTACCCGCGCTAAACAGGATTCCTTCGATACGTAAGCCGGTGCGCCATTCTCCGTAATCGATGGTATCAGCCAGTAACGCAAACATGGTGGCGCCTATGCCACAAAAGCCAATGCTTCGAATAGCCGTGGATACGATGACAAAAAGCGCGTCCTGTTTGTTGAATAACGGAATCAGGTAGGCCACACCACAGATCAGCAATCCAAGAACGGCCAGACGTCGTTTGCCCAGTTTTTTTAGCAGAACCGGAATAATCATCAGGGTAAGCAGGCCCGGTATGTACTGCGCCATGCTGATATAAGCAATCAGTGAGACGTCAGACAAAATATACTTCGAGTAATACACCCCCACTGCGGAGAGCGCCGTCAGGCTGGTGAAGGTAATCAGCAGATAGAAGAAGATAATTATCCAATAGCGATTCGCCATCATTGAATGCATGACCTGCCGCGCGTTGATCCGCTTACTGTTATCCCGACTTACAGGCTCCACGCGCTCACGCGTACCCAGTGCCGTCAACAGCAGGAAAAACGCCGTGAAAAAACCCAGAATAGCGAACACGATTATCCAGGATGTTTTTCCATTACCGAAGAACGCAACCAGTGGCAGGGTGAAAACGCCCACCGTCAGAGAACCACAGGTCGAAAGTCCCTTACGGAACACACTGAGAATGCCGCGCTGATAGTTGTCGCGCGTGATTAACGCCAGCAGTGACCCGTAAGCGATGTTGTTTGCGGTGAAGAAAATATTGGCCATCAGGTAGGTTATACAAACCCAGGTGACTTTCTGGCCATAGCTAACGTCCGGGACCGTTGCCATTAAAAATGCTGACAGGCCAAAGGGGATGGCGGTCCAGAGCACCCACGGACGAGCTTTTCCCATCGTCGAACGCGTTTTATCAATCCGGATACCAACGAAAATACAGATGATGCCATCCAGTACGCGAGCAAAGAACATCAACGAACCAATCAGCAGGGCAGGCATACCCACTACGTCGGTATAGAAAAACGCCAGGAAAGTGACCATCAGCGTGTAAGTCAGGTTTGTGCCATAGTCGCCAACACCGAAAGCCAGCCGTTCGCGGATGCCAATACGTTGCAGATCTTCATGAGCAGTAGGTTGTGCCATCACAGGTTCTCCAGTGCCATAATTGCCACACCCCAGTCAGCCAGGGTCAACGTATTGCCCTGCTGATAGCGTCTGTCACTCAGCAATTCCCGACCTCTGCTGAAGGTTAAAGTAATGTCCTGTGGTTCACTGGAATAGTTGAAATAAAACAGCATCGTATTGCCAGCGCGGTTGATGGTGCGTTTTACAATCAGCGGAAAACGCAACGGGTCAGCTCCGGTGCGCAGTTCGATCCTGTGCTGTAAGTGTGTCAGTACGCTTTCCAGCACAGCCTCGCTGGTATGGCAACCGATATAGGTTGCCGTACCTGAACCGTGGCGCTTATGCACAATGGCGGCGTATTTGTTCCAGTAGGGGTGTTGATAGCGTGCCCAGATTTCGGTATCCGCACTCTCGACTTCAAGTAACTCCATCCAGTGACTGACCGCAGCGGATGCAGGCGGGATATCCAGTATGTCTGAATGCAGGGTGACATCGTGTGGTTCGACAAACAGCTGGTAGCTGGCCCCCAATGTTTCACGAATGATTGCTGGCTGGCGCTCATGCCGTACCTTGAGATGTTCATTGGCAAAGCCGGATTTGAACGAATAGAGAATATGGCCACCGTCAGCGACGAATTGATTTAACCGATGCAGTGAGTCATCAGCAACGGCATAGAGCAGAGGAGCGATCAGCAGCTCATATCGGGACAGGCGTGGGTCATCGACGGTCAGAATATCGACTTCAATATTTTGTCGATAGAGGGTGTCATAGTAGCTGCGAATCAGGTCGTTATATTGATGCTCTTTATGACGTCCGAACTGATGCCCCTGCCAAGGATGCCAGTCCACGGCGGTAAGTGAGTCATTACTTACCAGCAATGCTACCCGGTTTTGCTTTTTCAGCCCGGCAAGCTGCGGAGACAGACGTGCCAGTGCCAGTCCAACTTCTCTGGCCTCGTCATATACGGGATTAGGTTCCAGGTCATGACTGAGCAATCCTTTCCAGTAGGTCTCACAAGCGTTGTGCAACGAATGCCAGTGCCAGTATCCGACCATGGCTGCACCCGAGGCGATGTGGCTGAAAGCCTGTTGTCGCAATTGCCCAGGATAAGGTGTCCAGTTTTTGAATGCCTGAGTCTGAGTCTCGAGCACCAGATAGTTTTTGTCCTTGGTGGTGCGCGCAATATCCCCGCAGAAAGCAATTTCTGCTCCGGTAAGCTGATGCTGGCTGGGGTGATAAATATCCACACCGGTGATATCGAGAGCTGATGATGCGGAAAAGTGATCGACCTCGCCCCGCACACCAAAGGACCAGGTCCGCCATTCGAAATCAAAGTTGTGCGTAATGAACTGGTCTGCCAGTCGATATTCACTGACCAACCTTGCCTGCCAGGCGAGAAAGTCGGTGACCAGACTGCGCTGATATTGTTGAAAGGCAGCACCCAGACTGGCATTGATGGTGCTTTCCAGCGGCGGGAAATCCTCCCAGGCATCGATACGGTTGCTCCAGTAATTCAGGCCATACTCCGCATTGAGTTTTTCCAGATCACCGCCGAAACGTTGCTTCAGATGCTCGACAAAATCACGCTGCACATGTGCACCGCAGGTGTCGTAGTACTTGGTTTCGTTGTCTATCTGATATCCGATCACCGCAGGATGGTGCGCTGTTGCGGCGAGCAGTGCGCGAATGATGCGTTCGGCGTAGCGCAGGTAGATTGGACTGGTGATGTCCATTTTCTGGCGATGACCGTATTTATTC
This sequence comes from Pantoea phytobeneficialis, assembly GCF_009728735.1. Taxonomy (NCBI): domain Bacteria; kingdom Pseudomonadati; phylum Pseudomonadota; class Gammaproteobacteria; order Enterobacterales; family Erwiniaceae; genus Pantoea; species Pantoea phytobeneficialis. The sequence goes on along the minus strand of NZ_CP024639.1, from coordinate 97,051 downwards.
ACGCCCTGCGGTGTCGTCGCCATTACGGAAGGGTGCTTTTTAGCAAGCCAGGCAGGAATGGCGTAAGTGGGGGTGCCAATAATGACGGCAATCTGGTTTGCGTGCATATGTTCCAGTACGGTCAGTACAGCGGAGAAATCGAACTCCCCATCCCGGCGCTCATAACTGCTCCAGGTGCTTTCAGCAATGCGTACTACGTTGATCCCTGCCGCTTTCATCAGACGGATGTCTTCATCCAGTCTTTCTACCGGCATATATTCACGGTAATAGGCGACACCGTATAACAGCTTATCCATTGCACTTCCCTCATCTCAGTACCGATAGGGCGGTACGTTATCTGAAGGAATCCGGTGAAAGATAAAGTATGTCGCTGCCAACATAGAGAAACTCGCTTCCGCGTCAGTCTTATGATTGACATCACATAACACTGAATCTGAAACAAAAAAAGCTCAGGTTTTATCCGGAAGTGATCAACAGTCTGATGTGATGATGTAATAGGCCAAGAAACAGTATGATAAATCCTTGCTGTAAGGTTTTAATCTGATAGTCATTACTCATCGATAGAATGACAAAAATAAAAAGGAGTATTTTATGTCATCAGAAACTGACCGTTTGTCTCTGCGGCCAATAGGGCAAAGGGATGTTGAGGATCTCTTTCGCATTTACGGAGACCCGGCGACTAACACCTTCAATCCAGCAGGACCTTATCCTGACAGGGAATATGCGGAATCTGTTCTGGCTCGATGGTTAACGCACTGGACAGACTATGGATTTGGGATGTGGGCGATAACCGAGAAGCAATATCCTCAAAGAATCATAGGGTTTGGTGGCCTGAGTATTCGGAGATATGCTGATATTTCTGTCAACAATCTGGGTTATCGCTTCGAAACCGCCGCGTGGGGTAAAGGTTATGCTACGGAGTTTGCGCACTTTACCCTAAAACATGGTTTTACTGAGCTCAACCTGGCTGAAATAGCCGCTATTGTCAGGCCCCACCATGTTGTATCTCAAAATGTACTCAAAAAATCAGGTCTCAAGTTTGTCAGGGACATTTATGATGTTGAAAACGCACCACCGAGTCTCCTGTTTGCTCTAAGCCGTCAAGCATGGCAAATGAGTAACATTGAATAACCGGGCGACCGACAATGTAAAAAATATCACGATGCAGCGCTAACTCCTGTCATGGCTCTGTACCAAGGGTGATACTTACCTGTCTGCTGATTAATAATTAACCCCCATTTGCTCACGAGGCTGCCCATCTGGCAAGCACGCTTTTATACACAGGCTATTGAGCGGGATATGCACTTTGATTGTGGATAACTTGGTGGTGAGAGAAGTGCAACGAACAGACTGCTTCGGTGTTGTGCCTTCACTATGCGTCGCCACCACAAGAGATAATCATCATAAATCTTTGGGATTTAAACTACCGTGATTCGCGCCAGTCATTTGATCGGTCTTTGCAGCTGCTGTTTTTATGATTCGACGACTGACACTCGAAAAGCCAAAGCAATAAAACACGCGTTGCGTGTCTCAGGGTGTGAAGCGTACTACAACAACCTGCCGCCCTCTGTTCCATGATAGAATTTATAAAATTTTATCTTTACAGCCGGAGGCATTAGCAATGGCCCTGATCCCGAAGAACTACTCGCGGCTCGAAAGCGGTTACCGTGAGAAAGCATTAAAAATCTATCCTTGGGTGTGTGGACGATGCTCGCGGGAGTTTGTTTATTCAAACCTACGCGAATTAACGGTTCACCATATCGATCACGACCACACCAATAACCCAGAGGATGGCAGCAACTGGGAGTTGTTGTGTCTGTATTGTCATGACCACGAACACTCAAAGTACACCGAAGCTGACCTTTACGGCACAAGCGTTGTGGCGGGGGAGGATGCCCAAAAGGATGTTGGCGCTGCAACCTATAATCCCTTTGCCGATTTAAAGTCGATGCTTAACAAGAAGAAATAGAACCCGTCACGTCCGCTTCTGTCATGATGCTGCCTGTGACAACACCTCCGGGCAACTGTGCGCAAAAGCGGGCCAGAGTATCGATCCCTGCCCTGGTTGCATTGCTTGAATCAAAAGAAAAAATTCTCCCTGACCATTGGACAGGTATAAAAATGAGCATTTCAGCGATTTATGAATGGCGAGAAAAGAATTATCTGGTAAGTACAGACAGCGAAAAGCTAGACATACCGGCTGTACACAATTACCTGACGAGATCCACATGGGCTAAAGGAATCGATGTTGAAACCGTTACTGCTTCAACAAAGAACAGCCTGAACTTTGGTATTTATCATAATGAGGCCCAAATAGGCTTTGCTCGTCTGATAACGGATTATGCGACCTTCGCTTACCTCTGCGATGTGTACGTATTAGAGGAATATCAGGGAGATGGGCTTGGAAGATGGCTTATGGAGTGTATTCATCGCCACCCGGTTTTTGAGAAACTTCGCCGGATCATGTTGTTCACAACAACCGCGCCTTGGCTCTATGAAAAGTTTGGCTATGAACCCGTCAATAAAGAAAACTATGCGTGGACCATTACCCGACCTGATATTTACCTTCGTGGCAAAAATAGCCGCTGACGACCAATCATATTCAGTGAAATGAAGCGGTCAGCATTCAGGGCCGCGTAGCCCTGAATAGAAACGGACATGTCGTCATCGTTGAAAGCGATTGATGGCAGCTGGTGTCATCGGGGTAAAAAGTGATACCAGCGTTCCTTCAGGATCGCGAATTTGCAGGGTTCTGTTTCCCCAGGGCATATTTTTAGGTGGATGGACAAACTCCAGACCATATTCCTTCAATCTCATAAACTCCTTATCAATATCCCTGACCATAAATTCAAGAATGGCGGATTGGTTGCAGGCTGGCCGGGCGCAATCTTCTTTGAACAACACGACCGTTTCCACGCTCCCTATCGCGATAACGGCCACCGGAGTGATGATTTCAGCGAACACCGGGGCATGCCATTCAGCCTGATAACCCGTAACTACTTCATAGAAATTAACAACTTCTTTGATGTCTTGTACGATAAGACGTATTGATACTAATTTCACGGTTGATCCCTCCTGGCTGCAAGAAGTACAGCCTCCGGGAGCATCATCGTTCAGGTCTGCTGACAACGTGGTGGCAACAGGGACAAAAAAATGCGGCGTGCAGATCGGCTTTTTCAGATCATCCAGATACTTCGACGGACAAAACTTCCGGTAACCGCTGCCAGGCTTGCAGAGGAACTTGAGGTTTCTAAACGCACCATTTATCGGGATATAGCGGATTTGGCAGGTCAACGTGTACCGGTCGAAGGAGAGGCTGGCACGGGATACAGGCTCAGTGAATATTACGATCTCCCCCCGTTAATGTTCACCGCAGAGGAACTTGAAGCTGTTTGTCTTGGCGTTCAGTTGGTGCAACGATTACCAGATGCCACCCTTGCCAACAATGCAAACGATGTTTTGTCGAAGATAGCATCAGTAATCCCCGGAAAGATGATGCAGTTTTTACATCATTCTGCGGTGGCGGTGAAACCAGAGGAAACTGGCGCGAATAAAACCGACACGCGCCAAATCCGGGCCGCCATTCGCGACAGTAAAAAACTGCTGCTTGAGTACCGCTCGGCTGAAGGAAAGGTCTCTAAAAGGGTCGTCTGGCCGGTTGTGCTTGGATATGATCTTACTCATTGCCTTCTGATTGCCTGGTGTGAAAATAAAAAGGATTTTCGACATTTTCGTACCGACCGCTTAATCAGTGTGGTTAGGCTGGATGAATACGCAGGCATGAATAGAACGGTTCTCAGGGCTCGATGGGAACAATGGCGTGAAGCAAAGTTACTACGATTCAAGTAGTACCGATATTGCGGAATAAAGGGATTTCAGCATGTTAAAGACGGGATTTGTTACACGTAAAGCGCTGGCTGAATGGCGAGATGTTCCTTTTTACCTGCCTGAATTCCAGTTTCATGAAAAACATCTGGCTGTCATTCATACTTCCGTCCCGGAAAAAATCCTGTCGGCAGTGACAGAATTTGATATTCGGCAGGATAGAGTGATTCGGGCATTAATGTTGGTACGACAGTTTCCGCAAAAGCTCCGATTTAATCCGCCTGATGAAGCCTTTAACAGCTTTGGGCTGCACAGTTTTACCCCTTTAGTCAGCTCCGCATCTGAGCTGTGCTTTGGTTTAAGGGGGCAATTTTGGCGGGCAGATTTCGGCCTGGAACCGGTGCCGAATGCCTGTGCTTATCTCGAACCGGGTAGCGCAAAGCTGCTGCTGCGTTATCGGGTTAGGCAGCTTATGGCAGGCCAGCATGAGCTTTGTACAGAAACGTTCATCTACTGTCCGGATCTGGCCACGCAGTGCAGAATGGCTGCTTACTGGCTGGCAATCCGTGCAGGAAGTGGTTGGATCCGCAAGAGGATATTAATGGCCGTAAAAGCAAAGGTCGAAAATTCTGAGACTACTCCAGGCGTTAATAAGTAAAGGCTATTACCCGGGAGATAGACATAGCACCTTACCGCCGTATCGGGCTGGCTTTCAGAAACAGAAACACAATCTCTCGGGCGGTGAAACAGTTTACTGAATATCTTGGTTACCGAACCACATAAATGTTTCAACACGACGCTTGCCGGACGACAGAATGAAATTGTCTGGCACAACGCATGAACACGCCTGGCATGGAGCGAGACAGAGTATTATCCCTGCTTTTCTAAATCGGCTAATGCATACTTACCTCGCTCGGCGACGGATGGTGATCTGTCGGATGCCAATATCTTTGCCAATATGCATGCCTCCTCGCCAAGATTTTTTGACTCCCTGATTAGCATTTCACCGGCGATGCGTCGAACCATTGGAGAGCGATCAGTTGCTGCCATTTTTAAGTTTTCAAGAAAAGGCCTGGTTGGGGAAATCTTGCGTTCATTCAAAACCGGAGTGAGGCGTTGTATTCCATATACTTTGTCTATCCACTGCCATGCCATGCCATGCCTTCAACCCAAACAATCTTCCCTTCAAACTGGCAACGATATGCTTTTGCTCGCAGGGAGGGTTGAACTGATAACTCAGCAATTTCGCCCAGAAAAGAATCTAACGCTTCAGTACGTCCTGCCTGAGAGAATATGGTAGCAACAGGTCCTGAAGGGGATGTTATCAGCCGTTTTTTTAGTGATTCGGCTATTTTCTCCAATGTCACCATTTTCATCAGAATATCTTTTTCTGTACTCCCCATTCTTCCCCATGAATCCCAATAGGGAAATGTAATGAATAAGACGTCTATGATGATTTCCGGATCTGTTAACTCAGCGATTAACAGCAACCTGTCACATGCCGCAGCCCTTACCTGAGTAACCCAGTCATTTAGCCGTCGTATTGCCAACGCGAACACGAAACTGTTTGGTGCGCCGCCTGTTAATGTCCGTAATGCTCTCTCCCGTTTGAAACCATCAGCATTGCATACATCCAGCCAGGAAAGAGAACCAAATTGCTGTTTTTTTGCATCGCCATTTCGCTTTGCAGATGCTTGTGCCGACGCGTAAATTGTCCAGCGGATAAGACGCTCCCACTCATCTAATTTTTTTAGTGGAAGTTTTGACGTTGCGGCAATAAATGCGGTGATGTCGGGTCTGATTCTCTGATAAAAGCTATTAAAACTTAATGATTTTTTTATAGAAGAAATAACTTCCTGTTGAAGACTGTCCTCAAGTGACATGAGATAACTCCCTCTATAAACATTTATGATGGCTTTTATTTATCAATAATGTTGTGTTAACACAAGGATGAATTTCATTAATCCACATGCTATTTCCAACATACGAGCTTCACCCAGGGTACTGGAACATAATCGGCAAGAGGAGCGAAAAATTTAGCACAATGCGTTGCCAGAAGGTGACGAGTATCTGAGCGCCTTCGGCAAGATGATTACCGACACTGTGAATATTCACCCTAACTCAAATTTATTCTGATATGATCAGTATTGCATGCATTACTTTCGATGCGGTTGCGCCCACGACACTGATCGCATAATATAATAATAACGATATAAATATTTCTAAGGTCAATATATGGAATGGGGATGCACAAAGTGTGGGGTGGAAATACCTCAGGACAGAGAGTTTTGCGATAAATGTGAAGAAAAGCACTTCAGGAAAATTGGCGGGTTTCTGTTTTTACCCCTCATAGGACTGATCGTTACTGCTGCTTCTTATCTGTTTGTAATGACAGATGCGTTTAAATTTTTGACAGAAAACTATGCGCAACTGAATGCAAATGCAAAAATATTCTTCATACTCTCCATTGCTATTTATATCGGGGAGTTCTTGTTCTCAGTCACTGTTCTTTCGTTTTTTTTAAAGAAAAAAAAGCTGCTGCCAAAGCTTTTCATTTTCTTTTTGATATCAGTCGTGGCGACGATGTCACTGAATGTCTATATGCTTTACCGGTTAATCCCCAGCGCTAAAATTGGATATAATGAGCTTGTTCCTGTTTTTAGAAATGTGATAACGGCTCTTATCTGGATTCCATACTTCATCACATCAGTTCGTGTAAAAAGAACTTTTACCCGTTAGGAAGCCACATTGACGGTTTCCTGTTGCTGATTAGTAAACATACAGCGCCCCTCAATAATCAAAACGGAGCGGCACAATGCAATTCAGGTGCCTGAAGTGACTGGTGCTCACGGGTGGTTAAAGTTAGATGATTTTTTGCCGATGTAACATGGATATCTGTTCACGGAAGAAGGCCCATGAGAATTTTTCTAACAGCATTGATTCTATTCGCTATCGTTCCATTATCGTATGGCCAGGAGAATCTCCAGTATGAAAACATTAAGCCATATGTGATTGGCTTTCTTGAAAAGGTAGCAAGCTCCTCGGAAAGTTGCTCTTTATTCAAAGATCTTGTTGCAAAAGACATTTCAAATGAACGAAATAAGAAAATGATGTTAGGGTTTTGCGATAGTGATATTGATTTCTCTAAGCCAATATCATTCTCTCAGATAAGCACTCATCGCTTTGAGGGTGCGGATTATGTGTGCGGAATCATTTCTGGCCGAACAAAAATCAACCGAAAAATAGGTGTCAGATTTATCTCCTCAGAGCGCTATCACCTGATATTAAACGTTAAATACTCACGTCGCCCCATTGCATACACAATTGATGATAGGTTCCTGGTTGATGAGTATCGCTTGCAGATTAGGTCATTTAATGAGATGAACGAAAAATATTGTCAGTGAATGGTAATTATGAAATTATTAGATTTGCTGATGAAATTTAAAATGGGAACATTTCCCGCTGAGGATGTCGGTTTAAATCGCGGTTGTGTTTTTTATTCAAGCATATGAATTTCTGTGGGGAAAGTATGAGCGTATCTATTTATTATTCAGCTAAAAGAAATTCACCCATTACAACGGCTGAAAATGTTAGTCTCTTGGCCATTGCAGACATGTTTAATCAAGGTTTTCCTTATAAAAATGAAGGTGAAACGCTATCATTTTACCGGAAGCCATCAGAAGAATACATACTTGAGGGGGCAACCAAACTTCCTTATTGTGATGAAACGATAATAGTTGAGTCGGTTATTTACTGGCTGAAAGCTCTTACTCATTTAACATCTGCATTACCAACGGCAGTTTGGGAAGTACAAATTGATGATTGCCCTGCTTCATGGGTAGATGATCATTGGGAAATGTAAGTGGGGAATCCCAAATTACATGTGACTTCATGTCCGAACCGTTATGTGAAGTGATGTTCCAGCGCTTCGACAAACATTCTCACCTTTAAGGGAACAAGCCGGGAAGTTGGATAAACGGCCCAGATACCTAACGGTTCCGGCCTGGCATCTTCAAGTACTACTTTCTGGATCACGCCTGCCTCAATAAAGGGTTCGACGTACCATTGGGAGAGGTTGGCGATGCCAAGGCCGCCCGCACAGGCTTCGTATATGGCTTCAACCGAGTTAGCTGAAAAGCGCCCAGACACCTTCTGCCTGAAATTCTTCTCACCACCCAGGAAGGCCCAATGCGATGTGCCGATAGTGGGCAGGCAATGATGAGCAATCAGATCAGTGACTGACCTTGGTGAACCATATGCGCTCAGGTAAGCCGGTGACGCGCAAAGCACGCGCGGGTTATCAGCCAGTCGTCGCGCGACCAATCGATTATCGCGCAGTGGAGCGATGCGTATCGCAACATCAATCCCTTTGCCAACAATATCCACCTGTTCATCAGTGGTAACTAAATCGACACGTAATGAGGGATGTTGAAGCATAAATGTGGGAAGCATCGGTGCTACAACCTTTCTGCCAAATGCTGCCGATGCCGTTATCCGTAGATGTCCCGTAAGGGCACTCCCTGCCGGTCGAAGATCGGCCAACGCGTTGGCTCGTCCCTCCAGTAAAGACAGTGCGTGGGGGTAAAATGTCTCGCCGTCGCTGGTGAGTGAGAGTGCCCGCGTGGTGCGGTGCACCAGCCTTACATTGAGCTCCGTTTCGAGGTTGTTCAGGCTTCTGGACGCCGCCATTGAACTCAGTGAGAGCCGTCGGGCAGCGCCTGCGAGGCTGCCAATTTGCACGGCTTCGACAAAGACCTCAATGTCCTCAAGCTTCATTATCTCGTTTTCCGTTATATTGCCGTAACAGATTCCACCTCTACACTATTTTTCGTGATAGCGCCATAGTTTACCTCAATTCATGCCCACCTCTCCTGGAGGGAGATGGACATCCTGTCCCGTGTCGTCTGATTGTTCGCAGCGTAACGCGGTCGGTCAGCGCACTGATGCTGAAATTTATAGAATGGAGGTTCTCATGAAAGGTTTTGCAAAGGTTCTGGGTATTGCAGGCATGGCTTTTGTTGCTCATGCCGTGGCAAATGCGCCTGACCAGATCCGCCAACAGGTTCCTGGGTACTACCGTCTGGCGGTGGGGGATTACGAGGTCACTGCTTTGTTTGACGGCTACAATGACCTGTCCCCAGGTTTGTTGCAAGGGCTGTCTGCGGAAAAGGTTCGTGCGCTTCTTGCACGTCAGGCAATTGGTCCGGACAGGATGCCAACGACATTTAATGCATTCCTGATTAACACCGGGAAGCACCTGGTGATGGTTGATAGTGGCGCCGGGCAGTGTGTGCCACAGACGGCCGGGCAGTTGGTGCCTAACATTCAGGCCTCTGGCTACCAGCCAGCGCAGGTCGACACTATCTTCCTGACTCACCTGCATTTGGATCATGTTTGTGGTCTGGTTGATGCGTCCGGAAAAGCACTGTTCCCCAATGCGACGGTTTACGTGTCCCAGGCGGAAGCCAATTACTGGCTGGACCCGCAGAAGAAAGCCTCTGCGCCAGAGCGTGCCAGAGAATATTTCGATATTGCTCAACATTCTCTTGCTCCTTACAAAGCCAGTGGGCACCTGAAGACCTTTGTTCCGCCGGCATCGCCAATCCCGGAAGTCGAGGCCTCTTACGCTGTTGGTCATACGCCTGGAAGTGCTGTTTATCGGTTTACGTCCAGGGGGGCCGCAATCACATTTATCGGCGACTTAATCCATAACGCCGCAGTGCAGTTTGATCATCCCGATGTTGCCATTCGTTTTGATGTCGATCCTGTAAAGGCGACAGAGTCACGCGAAAAGGAATTTTCAAAGTTGGCATCAGATGGCGAATGGTTGGCTGCCGCTCACTTACCATTCCCTGGTATCGGTCATGTCACGCAGGAAGGTAAGAAATTCAATTGGGCACCCGCTCTGTATGGCCCCTATAAACGCGCGGATGACGTTCCTTTGCTGAAGTGAAGATTAGTCAGCGCTTAAATATCAATGTGTTCAACCAAAAGGGTGAGTTATGAAAAGCTATACAGTTCAGGCCAATGGTATTCGGCAATTTGTTGTTGAGGAAGGGGAGGGAGCACCTGTTATTCTGCTGCATGGATTCCCGGAAACAAACTATGCGTGGCGGCATCAAATTCCGGTCTTATCTAAACAGTTTCGCGTGATTGCACCTGATCTTCGCGGTTACGGTGAGACGGATAAACCAGCATCTGGCTACGATAAGCGCAACATGGCGCTTGATATTCGCGAGTTGATGCGAGAACTCGACATCCATAAAGTTGCCCTGGTTGGTCATGACCGTGGTGCGCGCGTGGCGACCCGCTTTGCTAAGGATTACCCGGAGCTTGTTGATCGCCTGGTAGTGATGGATAACGTTCCAACTCGCATTGTTGCGCGTGATCTGAATGCTTCGATTGCCAAAGCGTACTGGTTCTTCCTGTTCCACCTGGTTCCTGATCTCCCGGAGGCGCTTATCGCCGGTCGTGAACACATCTGGTTGCGTCACTTCTTCTCCGACTGGACTTATGATCCCTCTACCATCAGTGGAGAAGCGTTTGATACCTATGTGAAGTCTTATCAGGCGCCTGGTGCTGTCCGGGGAGCTATGGCGGATTATCGGGCCAACGCACAGGATATTGCGCAAGACCTCGAAGACGCAGAGTTGAAAATTGCCTGCCCGGTGATGTCATTGTGGGGAGCGGATTTTCATGCGGTCGGAAAACTGTTCGACATGGCAAGTGTCTGGTCTGAAATGGCCGATGACGTGCAGGCCATCGCCATTGAACAGTGTGGGCATTTGCCCCAGGAGGAGCAGCCTGAAAAAGTAAATCAACTGCTGATGAATTTCTTAAGCAGCTGGCGCTCCGTCTGACGGTATCTTGTATACTGTGGTGCTTTCAAGTTGCAGGAACCGTCACTTTGTCAAACGAAACTCAAATGCTGGCTGATGAATTACGCCACGTTGTCAGCGCTTTCGTGCGCCATGTACGCGTGGCAACGGCTACTGTTCGCACTTCGCAGCATGAAACGCTGGAGTTGCTCAATACGCATAAGGAACTTTCCATTGCAGACCTTGCGCGTCTGCGTGGCGTAAAACATCAAAGCATGCGCTTGGTGATCAATGAACTGGAACAGCAAGGTTTGATCGAGCGGCAAAAAAGCCCGCAGGATGCGCGTGCGCAGCTGATTGTCTTGAGTGAAAGTGCATGCCTGTTGCTGGCATCTGCCCGCAGGCAACGTACCGAGTGGATAGCTGCACAGATCGCCAACAAGCTCGATGAGGCCGGGCGTGCCGACCTGCAAAAAGGGCTGGCCGCTCTGCATAAGTTGCTTTAAATCTGCCTGAGTTGGCTCACTAGCTGTATTAGTGTATTCAATCCCCAATGCTCAACGTATTTGCCCTCTTCAATACGCACCATATCAATCACGGTGATAGTCACGTTTTGGCCTGTAGCCGGAACACCCAATAGCTCCCCCTGGTGCACGCCCGTCAGGCTTTTCCGTGTCGTGACCCAGTCACGTTCCGCAATTTGATCTTCAATGTTGACCTGCAAGTCAGCCAACGCTGGCCGAAGTATCAACTCAAAGGTGCACCAAAGGCTTTCGCGATCATTAGCTGCGCCAGAGGGAGCAGAACGGTTAATGAAATTCTCAGCCACCAACTCGTCAAAACTCTGGCGATTTCCTTCGACAATCACCTGTTGATTGAAGCGTTGTACGACGATTTTGTTCTGTTCTGACATTGGTGCCCCTTAAATATATACAGTTAGACTGTATACATTTAAGAGGATATTGTGGGATTGTGATAGGTAAGTTGTGCGGTGAGCAGCCCGGAAAGTCAGAAAGGAAGGCCCACAAAGTACCCGTTTTGCAGGCCTCAACTGAATGAATCACACCCGGCCAAGCAGGATATTTAACATGCGACGCAAAGGTTCCGCCGCCCCCCACAATAGCTGGTCGCCTACCGTCAGAACCGAATATATTGGTTCATTATTGAGTGCCATTTTCTTGTAACGGCCTATCCCGACTTGTGGGGAGCCGCTGATATAAGCTGGTGTCAACTTACTGACGCTTTCTTCCTTATTATTAGGCACATAGTTAACCCAGGGGTGGGCATCAGTAATCAGCGTTGCAAATTCTGCTTCGTTAACTTCGCGCTTGAGCTTCAGGGTGATTGCAGCGCTGTGGCACCGGATCACGCCAACCCGAATACACAAGCCATTAACCGGGATCGTTCCGGCCGGCAGACCAAGAATTTTGTTTGTTTCTGCCTCACCTTTCCACTCTTCACGGCTATTTCCATCCCCCAGGTCACTGTCAATCCAGGGAATGATGCTACCCATTAAAGGCGCGCCAAAGCTCTGGGTTGGCATGTCAGTACTGTTAATTAACTCACTAACTTTGTTGACCAGAGGAAGTACTGATCCTGATGTTGCCAACTCTTCAGAAGACAAATAACGGTTGATATAAGCGCTTTGGGCAATTAATTCCCGTACATGCTTCGCACCGGCACCAGATGCCGACTGATAGGTCATCACACTCATCCATTCAATCAGGTCAGCTTTTATTAGCCCGGCAAGCCCCATCAGGCTGAGCGTTATCGAACAATTGCCACCGACAAAAAGCTTAATCCCGTCTTCAACCGCGCGGTCAATATTTGCGCGATTAACAGGATCGAGAATAATACAGGCTTTTTCATCCATCCGCAGGGCTGAGGCTGCATCGATCCAATAGCCTTGCCAGCCATGATTAATCAATGCGGGATAGATTGATTTCGTATAATCTCCGCCCTGGCACGTAATAATGATGTCCATTTCCGCGAGTGCTTCAATAGAATGAGCATCTTTGAGGGTATAGCTGACGTCACCAATGACAGGACCTGGATCGCCCGCACTGGAGGTACTATAAAAATGCGCAGAAATGTCATGTAAATCATCTTCTTCTACCATGCGCTGTAACAAAACTGAACCAACCATGCCTCTCCAGCCAATAATGCCGACATGCTTCATTTTCTTAACCTTAAGAATGTTATGGATGTGTTAATGTCATGGCGTGTTATATCTCATTCCTTAAATAGCGTCATTACGAATTATGACTCTCTCGACCATTATTAAAATGTTTCATCAGCGATTAGAGAAAATGATGAGTGGCGACGGCGGGTAGGGTTAATTAGATGGCGGGTTAGATTCACACTGGATGAACATAACCTACCAGGGTTTTCTATTTATTGTTGCTCATTGTTTCCTTAAGTTCTTTTTCCTTCATCTTCTTTGCCATTGCATTAATAAAGCAGCGAAACATCAGGCCATTAGTAAAAGTTGTCAGTGTGATGGTGAAAAAGGTACTAATAACCAGATCGATAAAAATATTACCGCTACGGATAATGACCGGACGATAAATGATCACGCCAGCCAGTACGACCCAGTGGCTCATACAATAAAAACAATGAAACAAATAGCCAGTCATATGACCAATTTTATTGGCCAGGTTTCGCACCGGCACAAAGAGTTCTGTCTGGGTGATGGTAAAAGAGATGCTGGCGGCAGCGAAGCTGAGCACGATGCATGTCCACAATGACTGGATAGCGGATAATTCAATAACCTGTTGCACAGAGGCTCCTGTGATTTGTCTAACTCATGTAACAACAAAAGATACGATATATTTTGTGCAAGATCAACACGACGATTCTGTGGTCTTAAAAATTAAAGCACTTATGGCTACATCGCTGTGACAGGGGCTGCGAGCAGTTAATTGGGTTAACTGTTGTTTTCTTTGAACTTATTGCACAAATGACTGAGGGTGATTTCGCTCAGACGTTCCATTAACAGTGACTCAGCCTGTTTTAACGCAACATCTAACTCATCGTTAACGGTATTTTCAATCAGGCAGTGGGGATTATCCCTGTTGATGCCAAGGTTGTAGAGATGGGTTATTCCCACCGCTTTGTAGATATCCCGCAAAGTCACCTGAGCAGGGTCACAACTTAATGACCAGCCACCATTGTGTCCTTTTTCGGAGCGGACATAACCGGCTTCACGTAAACCTGCCATCGTTCTGCGTACCAGCGCGGCATTGGTGTCCAGCATCTCAGCCAGTTGTTGGGAGGTGTAGATTCCTGAATCACAGGCCAGATGAACCAGTACGTGTAAAACTCGCGATAATCGTGTGTCGCTTCTCAAATGCCCTCCCGCCTACCAGGATATTCAGTATCGTGTTGGATCATAACGTAATACATCATGATACTGAACTCCAGGAAGCAGGATGTTACTGAGATGAAACGTTATTAAGTATTAACCAGCGCCATGACAAAGCCATCCCATCCTTTCTCACCGACAGTCTGAATTGCCGTCGCTTCCAGTTGGTCGTCTTCTGCGATCATCTGTATAAAGTCTCTCAATCCTTGCACGTTCGGGTCATGATTCTCGGGATCAATGACCCCTCCGCCGCGTACCACATTATCCCCGACGATAACCGTTCCTTGCCGCGACAGTTTTATTGCCCATGCGAGATAACGAGGGTTATTTACTTTATCCGCATCGATAAAAATAAGGTCAAAGGGCGGGCTAAGCCCAGGTAATACATCAAGGGCCGCTCCGGTAAGAAGCTCGACGCGTGCTGTCAGCCCGGCATTAGCGATGTTTTGGCGCGCAACGTCGGCATGATGCGGATTAAACTCGATGGTCGTCACGATCCCGTTATGCGGTAACGCTTTCACCATCCAAATCGTGCTGTAGCCGCCAAGTGTACCAATTTCAAGAACGCGAACAGCGCGAGTCATTTTGACCAGAAGCGCCAGCATCTTGCCCTGCAAGGCGGATACATCGATAGCGGGTAAGCCATGATTTGCGTTATTCGCGAGGGTATGTTTCAAGTCTGGTTCTTCGGAAACAAGCTTTTCAGCCAACCAGGCATCAACTTGTGACCATTTTGCCGCGTCGCTGGAAGGATAATCAGGGGGTCGCATAGTGGGTCTTATCTCCTTGAAGGGTTTTTATCAGAAGTGTAGTCGCCGTTGGGAAGTTGCTCATTCACACTAATCCTGTCTTTCTCAGCTACTCTTTGTGACTTGAGTCACAAAAATGCATTGGGTAACAGGAGAAAAACCATGTTGAATATCGCGAAAGCATTTTGCCTGTCTTGCTGTTTTATTTTGTGTGCCAGCGCCAGCGTGATGGCAGAAACTCTGCCACGTATCGGCATTATCGGTGCCGGATCGATGGGTGGGACGCTTGGGCGGTTGTGGGTTAAGGCGGGCTACCCGGTCTTTTTTTCTTCCCGGCATCCGCAGGAATTGCAGCCTTTAATCGCCTCTCTCGGGCCGCTGGCAAAGGCGGGTACACCCCAGCAGGCCGCTGAATTCGGGGAGGTGGTTGTGATGGCAGTCCCTTACGGTGCGCTGCCCGCTCTGGGAAAAAACCTGGCGGAATCGCTGAAGGACAAAGTGGTGCTGGACGTTGCCAACCCCTATCCGCAAAGAGACGGTGATGTTGCCACCCAGGCATTACAGGTTGGGAGTGGTGTCTACAGTGCCCGTCTATTTCCGCAGGCACGCGTTGTCCGCGGATTTAATTCAATCGCCGCATCCAGTCTCGCATCTAACGCACATCGGACCGGCGACGCTCTGGCGGTACCTCTGGCAGGGGATGACAGGAAGGCACTGGATACCGTGATACAATTAACCAAAGCTGCTGGTTTTGCCCCTGTAGTGGTGGGCGATTTGAGCAAAGCCACGCTGTTTCAGCCTGGGAGTGATTTGTTTTTACAAACGATGACGGCGGATGAGTTAAAACAGGCAATTAGCCGCTAATCGGAGCCACGCATAATTCTGAATCACCGAAGAAATACTTGCTGGCGTTCAATGAAATGTTCATCTTTTTGACAGAGAGGATGAGCTAACATGAAGACAGTGAGTCAAACCTCACGATTTGTGTTTCCACTCTTGGTGCTTCTACGGCATAATCCGCCCCCGCCGAGTCAGTGGTCCCCCCAGGGCCTTGACGTCACTGAGGTTTATGTATGACAGATATTCAGCAGCTGATACTTGCTGCCAGGCCCCTGATCCCTTTCAGACGCATCCATGACGCACAGGCATTTCTGAGCTTGTGGCCGCTTGAGGATCAATTTGCGCTTATCAGTGCGCTTTGCATTGGGCGTGATCACATGGGTGCCAACGTTATTCGGGCTGGCTATGTTTCTGATGATCAGTCATTCGATCGCTTTCTGCACATCGGCAGCACCGGGATCTGGCTGATTCCTCCAGCAGATTTTGCCGGTATGCTGTGTGAAGCAGGCGCCTCGCTGGAGGAGTGGTTTACGACTTTTGAACATTGTGCCACGGTGTCTGGTTACGATCTGAGCGAGTTCTGAGCCTTAATCTACCGCTAAAAGAGCCCACAGCCGAGCTTGTACCTCTTCATGCGGTTCCCGTTCCGCGCATGCCGTCAGGTAATCACGATGCTCCGACAGAACTGGCGCTGGCCATGCTTCCAGAGCGTTAAGCGCCATCTGACGGTTTCTGATCACCGGGCTTTGTAGTGCGGCCTCCAGTAAAGGCCATCCCATTGACGGGAAGCGCTTCAACTCCTGGACGACAGCGTCAAGTTTAGAATGCATCTTCCAGTTTGGACCCACACCGCTGCTGAGAGCAGGACCCGAGGCGATCGCCGGCAGGTCAAACTGAGCCTGTGCCAGGGTACATACCTGCTGTGCCTGAGCTGCATCTTCGGTCTGCATCAGTTGATACCAGTTATCTTCTGCTGAATCCTTACACTGGCGCTCAAAGAGGGAAGGCCACGGATCCTGTTTGCGCTCCCGGCTGACCTGAATTGCCAGGTAATAGACATAACCTTCACCGCTGGCGAGGATCTGAGGGATAAGGTCGTCCCACAGCGACATCGCCTGGACCTGCTTACTCTTTTCAGCCAAGTGTTGTGCAGTGGCAGGGTCGAGCGAGGTTTCACTCTCTACCCATGTCCCAATATGCCGGGCAGTTAAAAAATGCAGTGGGTGAGAGGGCTTACAAGCCAACACCTTCTCCAGATAGCGCAGACAGCTCAGGGGCGCATCATCGTAAACCGAGATACCCGGAACCGGACCTCCCATCAGCATGGCATAAAGCATCTCAGCGGCACCCATAAGCAACGCGTCGTCATGTTCTGTTTCGAGTGCAGCCAGCAACCCACCGCGTACTGCGCAGTTAACGGCGGTGTATTCATTCATCACGGAGTTGGAGAACCCCTCGCGCAGTAACCAGCGGCGAAGTTCATCATCCATCTGTTCCGGCATGCGCTCCATCAAATGGATACGCCCCCAGCCAGTGACGCGCTGCGCCATGCCATACCACACTGGTGCATATTCTTCCGGCTCCAGCATCGCTCGCAACGCGACCACCGCGTAAAGCGTGAATTCATCATGGCGAGCCAGTACCTGAAGAATCTCCACGGTGCGTTGCTGTGGGAAGTACGCCATCAGGGCCATAGCAAACTTCACCACATTACGATCCGGACTGGCGGTGGCGAGCCAGACCACCAGCTTACAGAGCGCTTCTGCGCGCAGGTTTTGAGACTGCGGAATCGCGCTCAGCAGCTCGTCAATGTAGTGCACGGGCGAGCCCTGATTAATCAGTTGATAGAGCGCATGTATGGCCTTCGTGTCAGGCTTTTTCTGCACCTGATGCAGGGCAGACAGAATCTCCGTGGCATCCGGGCCGTCATTACCCACGCCAAAGTGATAAATCATGGTGCCTTCCAGCGCACCCGGTGCCCAGCAAATCTCATCGGAATCACTCATCGGCTGGTTGGCAAGCACCCTGGCGTCAGCAGGCAGCGGTTCGGCCTGCGCATAGCTTTCAGCCAGACATGCGTAGATCGACGGTTGCTGAGCGTCCCAAACAACAGGGAAGGTCATTTCCGTGTTTTTACCCAATAAACGATCAAACCAGCTTTTCATCATTCGTTTTCCACATTCATGACGGTTTCAAACAGCAACCGATCCAGCAGCGCATCAGCAGACTTATCATGTGCAGCGGGCAGGAGGATTTCGTCGCGAGTCAGCTCCGCTTCGATAAACGCATGCAGCACTTCACGGCGCGAACCATACTGTGCCTCGCCTGAACGCTGTTTTATGGTCAGCAGTTCTTCGATGTCGCGCAATAATCGGGTGTCGGATACCGTTCCACGTACCAGTTGATCGAAACGCATCGGTGGCGCACCGTTTCTTTCCTCTATCCAACGCACAGCCAGTAGCGGGCGTAGCACGTAAAAATATTTCTTCAGTCGCACCTCTTCCTCCTGCAAATACTGGCGGAAGTTTTTGGCTGCCATCGCCTTGTAGTGCCAGCGGGCACGATCCGCCGAAAAAAAACGACCACTCAGGGTGTTAAGGCGAGCCATGACGTTGCTTTCCTGCCGATAAACAACGGGTGAGTCCAGCCAGTCGATAAGCGTCGGGTTAGCCCGTTTCAGCAGTCCCAATGCTTTGCGCCACTCCCAGCCGCAGACATCCAGCTCGTCATCGATGGGTTTTTCGATGACATCCCGCGAGGCTTCCACCCGCAAATACCACTCAGGCTTGTGTACATAGAGAAAACGCACGTCATAATCGCTGTCTGGCGAGGCAAATCCCCAGCCCCGACTGCCAGACTCGCAGGCAAACAACACGCGTACGTCGTGTTCCGCCTCGATTTCCTTCAGCACGCCACGGACGCGTTCACGCATGGCCTCATCAACGCCATGCAGTCCGGTTTTTATCTCCATTGTGTTCTCCTTTATCCTTTAACGCAGATGACCTGGCGCAGCGTGTGCACGATTTCCACCAGCGACGATTGCGCGGCCATCACGGCATCTATGTCTTTATAGGCCATCGGTGTTTCATCAATCACGTTAGTGTCCTTGCGACATTCCACATGGGCGGTCGCACGGATATGGTCATCAATGGTGAAACGATTTTTGGCTGCGGTACGGCTCATGGTGCGGCCCGCACCGTGGCTGCACGAGCAGAAACTTTCTTCATTGCCGAGTCCGCGCACGATAAAGCTTTTGGCACCCATCGAACCCGGGATGATGCCCATTTGTCCCTTCTGTGCCGATACGGCCCCCTTACGCGTCACCAGAATCTGCTCACCAAAATGCTGCTCCAGTTGTACGTAGTTGTGGTGGCAGTTGACGGCTTCCTGATGGGTAGCAAATGGCTTGGTAATACAGGTTGCCAGGGCTGCTAACACGCGATTCATCATCACTTCCCGATTGTGATGCGCGTAATCCTGCGCCCAGCTCACCCCAGCAAGATAATCGTCATAATGCTGGCTGCCTTCGCTGAAGTAAGCGAGATCCCGGTCCGGGAGATTAGCCAGATGTTGCTGCATATCTTGTTGAGCCAGTTTGATAAACAGCGTGCCGATGGCGTTCCCTACGCCACGCGAACCACTGTGCAGCATCACCCATACGCGTTCACGCTGGTCAAGACAGATCTCGATGAAGTGATTACCCGTCCCCAGCGTCCCCAGGTGCTGGTGGTTATTGGTTTTCAGGAGCTGTGGATACTTGTCCGTGAGCTTTCTGAAACGCGGTGCAAGATGCGCCCAATGGGCGTTTACGTCATCGGGAGTATCCTGCCAGGCACCTTTATCACGCTTACCCCGCCCGGTGACCCGACCATGCGGCACGGCCTGTTCAATGGCATTGCGCAGTCCTTGCAGGTTATCCGGCAAATCGCCCGCCATCAGCGATGTGCGTACGGCGATCATGCCGCAGCCAATATCCACGCCTACTGCCGCCGGAATGATGGCGCCGCGTGTCGGAATGACGCTACCAATCGTCGAACCCTTACCCAGATGTACATCGGGCATTACCGCCATATGTTTAAAAATAAATGGCATGCTGGCCGTTTTCAGCAGTTGCATTTTCGCTTCTGGCTCGACAGGTACGCCCTGCGTCCACATTTTTATCGGTGCGCCTGCGGCGGGGTGAATAATGTCAAATTGAGGTTTCATGCTTGTTCTCTTTTTTGTTTGCGTCGTTTTGTTATTGCGAACGGCGTGCCAAAACAAAGTATATCGATAAAAAATTAATAACCATCTGATAAATAACATTAAAAAATAAACCCTCGACACGAGGGATAGTCAGAAGGTCTGTAATTATTTATATTTAAAAATAGAATTTATCTTACAGGATAAGAAATGAAGCGCAGGGTGGTGATTGGTGTTTTGGGGACTCAGCTGGACAGACGGGGTAAGCGTCAGAATCGCTGGACGAAATGGCGTCCCAGCGTTGCGCTGTGCCAGCATGAAGATTTGCCGATTGATCGGTTTGAGCTGCTTCATCAACCGCGCAATCGCGGCATGGCCGATCAGCTTGCGGAGGATATCGCGCAGATATCACCCCAAACGCAGGTGGTTCCTCACGCCGTCAGTCTGAATGATCCCTGGGACTTCGAAGAGGTCTACAGCGCATTTCTGGATTTCGTCAGCCGTTATCCTTTCGATACAGAAAATGAAGAGTATCTGGTGCACATCACTACAGGGACGCACGTCGCGCAGATCTGCTGGTTTTTGCTGACAGAAGCCCGTTATCTGCCCGCCACTCTTCTTCAGACCGGGCCGGGGCCGCAGGATGAAACCACACCAAAGGGGATCTATTCGATTATCGATCTGGATCTCAGCCGCTACGCTACCTTAACCAGTCGCTTCCAGCGCGAGCAGGCAAATTCGGTATCTTTCCTGAAATCTGGCATTGAAACACGTAACCCCACCTTTAACGCATTGATTGAGCAAATTGAACGTGTTGCGCAGCGTTCGGATGCCCCCATGCTGCTGACTGGCCCCACCGGTGCCGGTAAGTCGTTTCTTGCCGAGCGAATTTATCAACTGCGCCAGTCACGCCATCAGGTAAAAGGAAAGTTTGTGGCGGTTAACTGCGCCACACTCCGTGGTGATAATGCCATGTCGACGTTGTTTGGCCATGTTAAAGGGGCCTTTACCGGTGCGCTGACTGCTCGCAGTGGGTTACTCCGCGAAGCAGATGGTGGCATTCTTTTTCTGGATGAGATAGCTGAACTGGGACTGGATGAGCAGGCCATGCTGCTGCGTGCCATCGAAGAGAAAAGTTTCTTTCCTTTCGGTGCCGACCGTGAAGTCAGCAGTGATTTTCAGCTCATTGCGGGTACGCACAGGGATATGCCGCGCTGGGTGAGTGAGGGACGTTTCAGGGAGGACTTATACGCACGTATCAACATGTGGACGTTCCGCTTACCCGGACTGGCGGAACGGCGCGAAGATATTGAACCTAACGTTGAATATGAACTGCACCGTTACGGGCGTCAGCATCAACAACAGGTGCGCTTTGATAAGGAAGCGCGTGAACGTTATCTGCATTTCGCTTATTCCGACAAGGCCAGCTGGAGAGGGAATTTTCGTGAGCTGGGGGCCAGTGTTGCGCGCATGGCGACACTGGCTGAGAACGGACGCATTAATCTTACGCTGGTGGATGAAGAGATTACCCGGCTGTTGGGGGCATGGCAGACAGAGCAGGGCGGAACCACGGTGTTTCCGCTCAATCAGGAAATCGATATTTTCGACCAAAAGCAGCTTGAGGCGGTGATTGATGTTTGTCGCACTTCGACATCTTTGTCGGATGCCGGACGCAGGCTGTTTGCCGTATCACGACAACAAAAAAAACAACCCAACGATGCGGATCGTTTGCGTAAATATCTGCTGCGCTTCGATCTGAAGTGGGAGGATGTGAACAAGGAAAGTCGTTGAGGTTTTTTGTATTCGCTCAAGTAACCTGAGCCGGCATATACAGACGAATAAAACGATTGACTCATACTTTCCCTCGGGGGTATTTCACAATCGCTCAATAGTGCAGAGTTTGCTGTATAGCCGGTGCATCAGCACCGGGGGCCATAATTCTCGGTTTGTTAAGTGCTGACAACGTCAGAAAACGATGCCCATCGTTTTGCCGATCGTGATAGCTGCTGCAAAGAGGCTCATCGCAAGAATACTGATGCAGGTTCCACAGGTAATAATCCTGGCCGAACGACCTGTCCCCAGATAATGCGTTTCAAGAACGATGATATTTGCTGCCGGAGGCAGAAGACAAAAGAGATAAAGTGTTGGCGTATTTTCCGTTATCAGTCTGAAATCGACAATTCTGGCAAGCCCTATCATCAGCCAAATCATCATCAACATCGCTGCTGATTTAATCAGATATGGGCGAACTTCATGCCGGAGATCCTTAAGCGTCAGCTCAGTTTTTGACAGCCAAACGCCAAGCACCGCCATACCAAGAAAGCTCATCAGAAATTTTGCGACTTCATAAAGATCGTTAAACCACAGCGTTATCTGCTGACTGAACGGAATGAGCGCGGCCCCGACAATCAGTGCCAGCACAGGCGGAGTCTGAACTAATTTCAACAGTCTGAAATGGTGGCCGGAGAGCATACCAGCCCCGACGGAATTGCCTACGATTGAGCTGCCCACATAGGCGGCGATAACAATGGTAGCGGCTTGATCGCCAAAGAGGGCCGTCGCCACAGGCAATCCCAGCCATCCGATATTCAGGTAACTGAAGCACAGGCTTTTAATGGGATCGCGAAAGAAATACCGGGAAGCCATCAGCATAATCAGCATGCTGATGGCTGTCGCGATGATTATCGTACTCATACTGCCAAAACGCGTGGCTATATTGAAGATGATGACAACCGGAATAGCTACGCGGGTTAATACCCATGAGGCAGCTGCTTTTAAATCCCAGGCTGTTTTACCGACCAGCCAGCCGGCAAAAAGATAAATCAGCGGTACAAATATCGTCACAGTGTTTCCTTACCGTGTGTTCACAAAACTCAACAGCCCGCGACCTTGTCCGATTCTCAACAAACCCTGCAACAGATTGCCTGGAATGTCGATGGCCATACGTGTGGGACATTTTTGTTTAACGTTAGCGGTGCATCTGTGAATTCGCCAGGCGGGGTAAGCTCCTCTTGTGATAGTTCAAGATTAAGCTCTTCCCTGAATTCCCGAATCAATGCTGAATGAGCGTCTTCTCCTGGCTCAATTTTCCCTCCGGGTTGTCCACTTTGAAGCAGGTGGCGTATAGGTTTTGAAATACTCGATAATGTCGTGCAAATTTTCAGAAAACAGAAGCATATCGGCATAATCCTGTTTCATAAAACCTTCACTCACCATCTGATTTACCATCACTTTAAGCGGGTTGTAAAAGTGATTAACGTTCAGAAACGCGCAGGGTTTATCATGTATGCCTAATTGTGCCCAGGTCCACTGTTCAAATATCTCCTCAGCAGTTCCTGCGCCACCCGGTAAGGCGATAAAACAGGATGATAATTCTGCCATCACAGATTTTCTCTGATGCATGTTATCCACCACCTGTAGCTCAGACAACCCGGTGTGGGCAATTTCACGTTCCAGCAGGGACTTTGGAATAACACCCGTTACATGACCACCATATGCGAGAGCTGAGTCGGCTACGGCACCCATTAAACCAACACGTCCACCCCCATAAACGATATTTATACTCTGTTCAGCCAACCACCTACCAACATGACGAGCAGCCTCCATGTAAGCGGGTGTACAGCCTTCAGAAGAGCCACAGAATATGCCTACAGTGTGCATATTTTCTCCTCAAACAAATGGAAAAATCCCCGTGATGGGGAGAACAAGCGAGACCCATCTTAACATGTTACCTCGGGGAGAGTGGATGAACACGTTCTTGCCATTATTATCTATTTCAAATAAAATTTCTCGAAATATCATAAAATAACCACATGAAATGACTGGCAAATATTATTTTAGACACTGCTTTTGGGGTTTGATTGGTTTTGGCTATTTTGTTTACAGTATTCTGAAAGACCTACATGATGGATTGATTTTCCCTGCATATATACCCTATATTCCGTATGTTGCCATCTATTTATCTATAAGTGCAGTAACGTACCCATATTCTTTATTTGTCACAAATAAATTGGGCCTAATGATAATGAAAAAAGAAACGTGGAGTTATTTCTTCACTGTAAATGGCCCCAGCTGGAATTTTTTTATTTTTGTATATCTGTTTTGTGGATTACTATCGGTACCACTGCTCATTCTTTATCCACTTATAAAAAGATCCGTTTAACAAATTAAAACGCCCTGGCACCACATTTTGTATTCTGGAGCCACGTCGGCTTCTGCAAGTATCGCAGAACCTAATCCCATTGCTGAAGGCTCATCTTTGGTAAATGAGATGCTGGCTGCTCGATAACAGAGATTCTCCTCAATTAGGTCTTCTCTGTGCCAGGAGCGGACTTGGCAGACATCACTGTTTTAATTAGAGAATAACAGGTCATAATATGTGAGCCTCATTGACTGCGTTCCATCAATTCAAGCGTCTGACCATCAGGGCTTTGTAAATATATTACTCGGGTTCCCTGCATGGGTCCTGACAACACTGTCTGAGGTTTACCGGGCGTCTTCCAGCCGTAGTCCGATACTTTGCCTAAGAGCGTATCAAGATCCTCAACTATAAAAGCAAGGTGAGCGTAGCCTGGAATATAGGGCGCTGAAGGTGCTTCTGGCTGCTCAATGTTATTGTATTGTAGTAATTCAATTTGAATATCAGCCAGTTCAAGCAAAGCCATTCGTACATCAGCTCCCCTTGCACCTGTTACCTCATCGATTATAGGTCCAGACATTTTTCCTTCGCGTAATAATTTACCTCCAAGAATCTGAGTCCAGAATAATAATGAGTCTTCAATGTTTTTAACTGAAAAACCAACGTGATTAACACTTAATATCATGCGATTACCTGCTGAGTTTTCAAAGTTCATCATCCAACTATATAAAAGCCTGCTTTATTTCTACACGATAAATGCGCAACCGTTTTACAAGCCTGCATCTTTTATCGATAAATTGCGAATGTGCGCTTTTCGCTCATGACAGCCCTCTGATGGGCCGCCTGTTAGTTGTTCTTTTGGTTCGACTTTGCAAAGATATCTTTGCACAAGATTCCAGACCTGCCACGCAATCAGTAACAGGCATGCTTCTCCACGACCCATGACCTGTGCCCCGGCAACAACGCGCTACGTGGCCGAACGGGTTATGCTTTGAGGATTCCGAGATGACTACCTTTTATCAACTTACCGCCACCAGTCTTTCCGGCCAGCTTATCTCTATGGCCGACTACGCTGGTCAGGTGGTTCTGGTCGTTAACACCGCCAGCCATTGTGGATTCACGCCACAATACGGCGGCCTTGAAGCGCTCTACAAGAAATACGCCGTCCGGGGTTTCGTGGTGCTTGGTTTCCCCTGCAACCAGTTCGGTAAACAGGAACCTGGCGGCGCCGAGGAAATCGCGCAGACATGTCACATTAACTACGGTGTGAACTTCCCGATGTTCGCGAAAGTTGAGGTCAACGGAACCGCAGCGCACCCGGTGTTTCGTTATCTGAAGAATGAATTACCCGGCGTGCTGGGTGGGCGGATCAAATGGAACTTCACTAAGTTCCTGATTGGACGTGACGGTAAACCACTCAAGCGTTTTGCACCGTTCACCACGCCGGAGAAAATGGAAGCATCAATCCTTACTGCACTTGAAAGCTAAGGACTAAACGGCGCGGAGCTTGTCCAGGTTGTCTGCAAGTATGTCGATGATCAAATCATGTGGGAAGATCGTTTCGTTAGTATGTCTGAGTTCTTCTAACGTCCACCAGTGGTGATCCCGAATGACTTCCTTTTCATTCTTACTCCACCTTGAGCAATCGATATCTGTTTTATCCGCGTGAATGATAAAGAAACGTTCGTCAGCATAAACGGTTTCCCCATTTGGCAGCATCATGGAGAAGGTTCGGGATGCGACCGACATGCCAACTGAATGTCTTTGCAACCCGGTTTCCTCCCGCAATTCGCGTAAGGCGGCCTGCTCAAAGGATTCATTCGGCTCCAGCCCGCCCCCCGGTGTTGCCCAGTATGTCCTGCCATTTAACGCATCATCTTTATGGCAAAATTTAAACAGCAGAACCTGTTTTGCCGGAGAACGAACGATCAACCGGGATGATGGACGAGTGCGCACAAAGCCCCCCTTTAATGCGGTAAATTACTCAGAACTGAACACCTTTTGTCAGTCCACCGTCGACAGTGAGATTGGTGCCCGTCGTGAAGCTGGCAGCGGAGCTGGCAAGAAAAAGCACGGCTTTAGCCACTTCATCCGGACGAGCCATTCGTCCCATTGGGTTCATTGCCAGACATTCGGCAAAGAGATCGGGCGTTTCGCGCTCGATTTTCCCCCAAACCCCATCTACGAAGTAAACGTTGCCCGGAGACACAGTGTTTACCCGAATTTTCTCGGGTGCCAGTTTTGCCGACAGGGTTATACCATAATGAATTAACGCGCTCTTTAATACCCCATAAGGCTCGGCAAACATATCCACTTCTCGACCTGATACGCTTGAAATAAGAACCACTGAACCTGATTGTGACTGGCGGAGCCAGGGCAACGCAGCGTTTACCATGCTCACAGAACCGAGCAGGTCGGTCTCGAAAGCCAGACGCCATGTTTCCGGGTCGGAACCCCCGGCCAGTGCGCTGACGTTGGGAATAACGATGTCGATACCACCCATTTTTTCGGCAGCATCCTCAGCCCAGGCGCGTACCTGATCTGATTCTGTCACGTCAACTTTATAACCGAATGCCTGGTTGCCCATTGCGGCCTGAGCCGCGTCAATTTCTTCGCCCTTCCTCGCACAGAAAGCGACGCTTGCCCCTTCTGACAAAAATGCTTCGGCAATGGCTCGACCAATACCGCGTGTGCCACCACTTAGCATGACTCTGGCATTCTTTAGGCCTAAATCCATAATTTTCTCCTGTTTTCCGGGCTTCATCCGCCGGGATAATGGTTATCTGTGAAGCAATATAGGATTTGACCAGCATTCTGAAAAATGAAATTAATAGAACCTATCATTCATTAAATGAGAATGCCGAATGCACCTTTCTCAACTCAGGGCCTTCTGTGCGGTAGCGCAGACCGGATCGATTTCAGGCGCGGCTCGGGTGTTAAACCGCGTTCCTTCAGGCATCACGGTACGCATCCAGCAGCTTGAACAGGATTTAGGCTGCGAACTCTTTCTGCGCGACCGCCAGGGGATGTCCCTCTCGCAGAACGGGCGGCTACTGCTGGACCACGCGCAACGTATTCTGGACCTCACCGACAGCACCCGTCTGTTGATGCGAGAAGAGGATCTGGGAGGAAAACTGGTGATTGGCGCGCTGGATGTGGTTCTGGTCGATTTTATGCCGGCATTGATTGGCACCTTCCGTAAACGATACAGCGGTATTGGCCTCGATATCCGGCACGAAGCCTCGGAGGTTTTGGTGCAACATGTGGCAGATGGAACACTCGACATTGCCCTGACTGATGGCCCGGTACAGTCAAAGGCCCTTGAAAGCCGACTGGCCTTTGTCGACGAAATGTTGCTGATCACGGAACTCAATCATCCTGCGGTCAGAAAGCCATCGGATCTCCAGTGTGCCGAACTCTATGGATTTCGCCATGATTGCTCGTTTCGCTTCCGCATGGATCGATGGCTGGCAGAAGCGCGCATCAGCCATCTGCCGGTGACGGAAATTGAGTCATACCATACGATGCTGGCTTGCGTGACAGCAGGGATGGGGGCGGCCTGGGTGTTGCGTTCCGTATTACAAACCTTGCCAGGACATCAGCATGTACGCAGCCATTCGCTCGGTGAGGTAGGGTATACCGAAATTCATTATCTCTGGCGCAGTGGACAGCTATCACCGAATGCCCGCAGGCTGATTGAGACCGGGAGTGAGCTTGGCGAACGACGCAATACTCAAACCTGGAGCAAGGTATTACCTTAACGACAGTATGACCTTGCAATGAAACTCATACACTCATTTACTCAAAAACTCATTATAAGTGGTGCCCATTGGCCGTTTGTTGATTTGCCATGTGGGCACCGCTACCCTTGTGGTCATGCTTCCAGACGCGTGAATTCCCCTTCAATCAATTCACCGCTTTCACGCCACGCCTGGAACTGGGAGCGTAGTTGCGTTTGGGTATTAATAGCATCGTTAACGTCGTTGGCATTCACTTTTAACGCGGCATAGTCAGGGAAGAAGTTTGCCTGGAAGGTATCGCTATTAACCATCGCCAGCAGCTCTTCGCGCTGCGTATTGAAGTTTGCAATCATATCTTTCACGGCTTCGTTAACAGCTTCTTTGCGTTCGTGGTGTTTCCAAGAGTCATAGGCCTCCAGAGCCAATCCAGCCACCGCCAGCACGCCATTGATATTTTTCGCCAGATTAACCGCTCCCCACGGCTTAAATTTAAGTGCTTTGGTTAAATCCAGCCCCAACGTTTTCGCCGCGGTGACAATGCCGTCGCGTGCCGCCAGCACGCTACCATTATTGATGAAATTACCTTTGATAACGTAGCTGACGCCTTGTTTACCGAAATTCACCACGGTGCTGTTGTAATGGGCGATCTCTGCATCGAAACTCAAACGCATCCGGCTCAACTCCTGGCTAACGCCGTTGAGTTGGCGATCGAACTCATTCTGCAAGCGAGTGGTCACCATGACACCATCCTTGCCAATTTCGCGTTCAAAGAACTCAGCGAATGTCTCCAGGGTAAGACCTTGAGTACGCAGGATCATGCCGGAAAAATAACGGGCAATAAAATCACGTAAGCCGATGCGTGCTTCCTGGATTTGCAGGTTAGCTTCATCAAGTTGGCGGGTGAGGTGGCGGTTTATTACCGTTAAACGCTCGACTTCAGCTCCAAGGCGTTGGTCGTTTTCTACGGCCAATGGCAATTCCTTATGCAGCACATCAAGAATGACGCTTTTACGTGCCTGCTCAGCCATCGCCTCAGGACCGCCGCTGGTCTGGATCTTAAGAGCGGTTGCCTGCTGCAACGAGTCGATGTGCGACAGCGCCTTAAACTGGTCAAGATGCTCAAGCCAATAGTCGGTACCCATATCGAACGGGTTGGCCGCAACAGCCACGATACTGAGTGCTGCCAGCTCGGCTTCGCTGGCACCAATGGCTTCACGCAGGCGGCTTGCAACATTGTTGCGCTTGACCTGGAGGTTTTGCGCGTAACTGGCTTCGTCTTCGACATCTGCCACTTCGTCGAAACGGCTAAGGACGAAGACGGTACGTGGTAGCAGGTCAAGGGTGCGGAATAACCAGTTGAGATCGTCCTTGTGGCTGTCTTTGATCGGGTTGGTTGAATTCATCACGTACAACACCAGATGGGCTTCGCTGACATATTTGCGGGTGATGTCTTTGTACTTCTCCATCGCCTGCAAATCCGCGTTGAATTGCTCCTTGAAGCCGAACAACCCCGGAGTATCGATCAGTACGAAGTTGTCACCGACTTCGTATACTTTCACTTCATTGGAAGATTCCTGCTGGCTGATATACATACTCGCCTTGTCCAGGCGTTCCATCCAGGCGGCGGCGATGGAGGTTTTACCTTCAGAAAAGCCACCGATAAGGGCAATCTTGAGTTTCCCGTCGGCGAGATGCTCACCCACATGTTCAAGTTTACCGAACAGCGAAGGGTCGATGTTCACGCCAAGCGCAATGCCTTGCTCAAGAAAGGTACGCAACTTGCCAAGTAATGCGACGGCCTTGCTATTCTGGCTCAAAAAGAGGTCAAGGGTAGATTTCATTATCTGTTTCCTCAGGCAGTCAGGTCGCGAGCCATCTTCTTCAGGCTGAGATGGGCGACATCAAGTGTTTGGTTAATGTGGCGGGCTTGCACGGCAGGTTGTTCAAGCGCGTGGTCGAGCTGGTCGATGACCTTTTGCAGCGGCGGGAGTGCTTGCTTCAGGGTGTTGGAAAAGCCTTCACGAAGCGTGTCGCAGGCTTTTTCGAGGTTTTCATCAGCGGATTTGCGTTGCTGACTTTTCTTGTAGTCAGAGTCGAAGAAACTCCAGACTGCTTTAGCGAGGTTGATTAAGATCCCTGCCGCTCCCAGCACCATCAGGGGCCAGGTCACCGGATTCCAGATCATTGCTGCCGCCCCTGCCAGGCTTCCCAGGATCCCCCATACGCTAATGCCATTGTCGATATCAATTTTCAGATCAAATTCGCGGGCTAGCCGGGTTTTACCCACCTTTGCGTAGCCGTCTAATAGCTCGGCTGCATGAGCTTCGAAGCGTTTAATGATGTCACTGACGTTCCCCTGAAAGAGTCTTATCTGCTTGTCGAGCGCAACAGGAAGTTCACGTTGTAATGTTGCACTTTCCTGTTCCAGCAGTTGTTCGAGCGTTGCTTTGAACTGATCATTGCTGATGTCATCGCTAATGCGGTCATAGATGCGTGTGCGTACGGCATCTTCGAAAATACCGATCGACTGCTCCCCAGCGTTAGCCAGGCGCGAATTGAGGGCTTTGAATGCTATGGCAAGCTGATGCCTGGCACTTTGCGCTTCTTCGTCCAGTTTCGCTGCCAACGGCGCGAAGTTTTCAGTCTGTAGCGCTTTAACTCGTGAGCAAACGTGATGGAAAACCTGCTGCACCTTATTCAGATTGGAACGGCGAATTTTCTCTCTGACGTTGGTGACCATGTCCTGGGTCAGAAACTGACAGAACTGTTTGACACCGGTTTTCTCCAGCAGCACCTCGGGTGCCTGTGTCGCGAGGAATTTCTGACGGCTGGTGGCTGCTGGTGAACGCGGTACCAGGCAAATCGCGGCGGCGTAAAAAGCGGGTAACGCACTGAGGACAACGCTGCGCTGATAGTGCTGCCCCAAATGTTCGGTCATGGTGCGGTCCAGATCACCCAGGCTGGTCTGCTCATCAGTACTGGCTAAAGCTGACTTTTGCAGTGCCAGGGGATTGGTGATGCGTTTGTTGTATAGCGTCCAGACTTCTGTCTGATCCCCGAGCTGTGCTTTGATTTTTTCCAGCGTGCCCTTCCGGCCGGCATCTCCGGTTTGCGGTGGTGCAGCCTTGGCGGTGACATAGAACACCGCATGGGCGCGTTTAACTGCATTGTTGATTTGTTCGCTGACCTTACTTTCTTCGCCCTCAATACCCGGTACGTCGAGCAGTTTGAAGGCTTGCCCGTTCATTTCGAATTCATATGCCTGGGTTTGCCGGGTGAAATCCGCACGCCCGTCACCAATAATGCTGCCGTCTTCATAAGCCGATAACTGGTGCAGGTTGTTTAACGTTGTGGCATGACGGTGGTTCACGGCTGTCAGTTGGCCCTGAATCGTCTCACTCAATTGATGCAATGGTGCGAGTTCAGCTTGGCGTTGGCTGGACAATGCTGCTGAACTGGCTTGCAGCTGGAGCAACGCTATCTCTTCGGGCAGTTTGCGAAGTAAGTTGAGCAGGCGCTGCAAAAAATTCGCCCGGGCCTTGATTTTCCCGACCTGATCAGCCAATTCAGTCTCTTGCAACTGTTGATATTGTTGGCGTTCGTCATGGCGAGTGGTTGCCTGGGCGATATCACTCAGTACCTGATCGTGTTGGTCGCCAAGTGTTCGAATCTCTGCCTCCAGAGCCAGCAACGCTTCCTCACTCAGTCCTGATGCCTGCTGCAATGCCGTGAACTGTTCGCGCTGCGTCTGTTTGCTGCGTTCCTGGAGTAAAATGCGCAAGGTTTCGATCAAGGTGGATTTCCCTGCATTGGTTTCGCCGTAGAAAGCGATGGTGAAGGTCTTATGTTCTGCATTGCGACGTAGCTCATTGATTGCATCAGTGATTGTCGTGTTGATGGCGTTTAGATTCTCGCGAGCCTGGCTTTGCGCACTGGCCAGCGTTGGGTCTTCACTATCTTGTGCAATGCTTTTGAGCAGGGTGCTGACATGTTGTAGTAGCTGCTGGTAAAGACTTTCGGGTAGGGCTTCAGCCGTCGTCATGGCAGTTTCCTTACTGATGAAGCGAGGTGCTTATCCGTAGTCAGGACATGCACGTCAGAATAGAAAAATGCTATCGGCACTTGTATATCAAACTTTAGTTGTCGGGCCACTTGTCTTACCCACCGCTACAGCGAGAGAAAGAAGGTCGCTGAACAGCTTTCTGCCAGGGGTAAACAACGTAGCCTTTAAAAGAAACCGGCGTAATGACGGTTATCCTGATGTTTCGCATTGAGGGCCGACATCTTTACATCCGGCTGATACTGACTGTGAATTTCTGTTGGTTATTGATGGCAAACCTGGATAAATCATCCAGGACCCAATAGCGTCATCTTTTCGCCTGTCGGGAAACCTCCATTTGATGTTAGCCAGCAAACAGACCGCTGATCGTAACGGTCCAATTTACCGATTAACTATTATTCAATTTTTTTGAATTATTTCAGCAAATCAATCAGCTTTTGCTCACCCGCCGACAGGTCTATTCTCTCTCACATCGAGGCACAACGCCTCACCGATTAAACAAAATTCTGAGGAAATGACCATGAAATCTATCAAAACTTTCGTTGCAGTTACGGCCCTGTCACTGGTCTCTTTCGGCAGCTTTGCGCAGAGCATCACCGCTTCCGCTTCCACCCTGGATGGCGCAGAAGCCAAAATCGCGGCGCAGGCCGAACAGGCAGGCGCGTCATACAAAATCACCGGCGCACGCGTGGACAACGGTGCTTACCTGTCAGCTGAACTGACCAAATAAGGTAATAATTAGCACGATCACAGTTATCGCACTAATTATCAATCATGAAACGATAACTATGGTTATTATTACTTTCATCGAAGGCACACAGCCTTCCAAACAGACCCATTAAGGATTAAGACCATGAAAACTATCAAAGCACTGTCTATCGCCGCTGTAGCCGCTCTTTCCCTGATGTCAGCAGCCAGCTTCGCGCAGAGCATCTCTGTTACCTCTTCAACCCTGGACGGTGCAGAAGCGAAAATTGCTGCACAGGCCGCACAGCAGGGTGCACAGTACAAAATCACCGAAGCGAACACCAATAACCGTGTTCACATGACCGCAGAACTGTACAAATAACGGATGGTCGTACAGGGAAGTGCCGAGAAAGGTCGCCGCAAGGGCGGCCTTTTTCGTATCTGTGACCCGTCCTGAATAGCGTTGACATTTTTTCTCAGTCCTCTGAGGAGAATGTAATGCATCAACCGACCATCACTGCGCACTGGCTACCCTCAGCCTACGCCGTGTTCTTTGAAAGCAACAGGGCGCTACAGAAATGTGAAAAATTTCAAGAAATCAGTCGTTAATCGGCAGAGTCTGGTACCTTTACGCTGAAATCTGACAGGTGAAACATGTATAAAAAGTGGTAGAAACTATACATGTGTTGGGGTTAATGTATAATTTTTGCGATTATCTATATACGTCATCAATCTCAAATATATAAAAGAGACAATTTTATCTATGTCAGCGATTCTTACTCATCTACCCTTGGCGAATATTGAGAAGTGGGAAACGCGTGCGGTACTCAAAAAGACCGCTGAAGCTCATCGTTATCTTGCGGAGCTGAAGGGCGTTGCGGCCAGTATCCCAAATGAAGCCATTTTGATTAATACCCTCTCATTACAAGAGGCTAAAGACAGTTCTGAAGTAGAGAACATCGTCACTACGCACGATGAACTATACAAGGCCAGTTTGTTTCAGGAAGCCATTACAAACCCAGCCACTAAAGAGGTGCAGGACTATGCGTTTGCTCTGAAGCAAGGCTTCCATATGGCCCGTAAAAACAAGCTGATTCGTCTTGGTGACATTCTTGCCGTGCAACAGCAATTGGAGCGTAATAATGCTGGTCTTCGCAGGCTTCCTGGGACAGACCTGAAGAACGCAAGTACTGGTGAAATCATCTATACGCCGCCCCAGCATGCTGATGAAATTTCATCGCTAATGGACAACCTCATCACCTTTATCAATGATGACAGCATTTGTGATGCCGATCCTCTGGTCAAGATGGCTATCATTCACCATCAGTTTGAAAGTATACATCCGTTCTACGATGGTAATGGCAGGACAGGACGTATCTTAAATATCCTGTACTTAGTGATCAAGGACTTGCTCAACCTACCTGTTTTATACCTGAGTCGCTTCATTATTTATCATAAGGCTGCATATTATTCTAATTTACAAGAGGTAAGAAATACAGGTAATTGGGAACCTTGGCTGCTATTTATGCTTGAGGGCGTTATTGATACGGCCAAAAACACTATATCCCTTATTACGCAAATGAAATCCTTGATGGCGAGTGTGAAACATGGCATCCGCGATCAGTTGCCTAAAATATACAGTCAGGATTTACTCAACAATCTTTTCAATCACCCCTATACTAAAATTGAATTTATTGTTGAAGAGTTGGGTGTGACACGAATAACGGCTACTAAGTATCTTGAACAACTGGTTGAACATAAATTTTTAATTAAACAGAAAGTTGGTAGGGCTAACTATTACATCAACGAGCCCTTGTGCAAATTACTGATTGCCCATAGCTGACAAAGAACAAATACATTCAATCCGCAGTCGTCTCTCTTGCCAAGATACAGTAACGAATTTGGTAATTGCATATTGGTCGTGGTGATCTATGCCACGACTTGGCTGTATGTCAGACAACGATGGGTTGTGACCATGCCTATTCAATCGATTGAAAACCTTCTCAGGGGGAAATGACTCAATTGGTTGATCCAGCTCATCTCGTTGACTAATCAGGCTCTGCCAAGGCTCTCCTACTTGAAGACTGAAATCTTATCTTCATCATCTACTCATCTCACCGTCATCTATGTACCCAAATACGTGTATTTGATGAATGGCTGGTGGGAGTATTGGGTTCAGAGGGATTACGTTGAGTCCTGGCAACGTTAATGTGATGAAGCAGACTGGTTGTTTGATTTTTATTCAAAATATTTGAATTCTTTCAGCAAATCCCTCAGCTTTTCCTCACCCGCCGACAGGTCTATTCTCTCTCACATCGAGGCACAACGCCTCACCGATTAAATAAACTTCTGAGGAAATGACCATGAAATCTATCAAAACTTTCGTTGCAGTTTCTACCCTGTCACTGGTTTCTTTCGGTAGCTTTGCGCAGAGCATCACTGCTTCCGCTTCTACCCTTGATGGCGCAGAAGCCAAAATTGCGGCACAGGCCAAACAGGCAGGTGCGTCATACAAAATCACCGGCGCACGCGTGGACAACGGTGCTTACCTGTCAGCTGAACTGACCAAATAAGGTGATAATTAGCAAGATCACAGTTATAGCACTAATTATCAATCATGAAACGATAACTATGGTTATTATTACTTTCATCGAAGGCACACAGCCTTCCAAACAGACCCATTAAGGATTAAGACCATGAAAACTATCAAAGCACTGTCAATCGCCGCTGTAGCCGCTCTTTCCCTGATGTCAGCAGCCAGCTTCGCGCAGAGCATCTCTGTTACCTCTTCAACCCTGGACGGTGCAGAAGCGAAAATCGCCGCGCAGGCCGCACAGCAGGGTGCACAGTACAAAATCACCGAAGCGAACACCAATAACCGTGTTCACATGACCGCAGAACTGTACAAATAACGGATGGTCGTACAGGGACGTGCCGGAAGAGGTCGCCGCAAGGCGGCCTTTTTCGCATCTGGAGACTGGGCAGTTGCGCGATAAATCGCGCCGCTACGAATCAGCGACAAAAAAGCACCGTAAAAGGTGCCTGTTTTTCATCTGTGCCCCATCCTGATTGGGTGAATACTCATTTACTCCAAAACTCACTTTTACTACTTTTCTGATGCTCGACCACCATTCAGCTTTCCCTGCACGTTATGTGGGCATGGACGCCAGTCAGGCAGTTCTGAGCGATACCATTACCCAAAAATCGTAAGAATCAGAAAATGTTCACACTTAATTGATAATGAAATTGTAAATCACTCTCATTATTGTTAGTGTTCGTATCAAATTTTTACAACTTTCATCTGCCATAGTGCAACTGGGGACGTATCGGGGATCCTGGCATTGAGTCACCGGTTAAAAACTGTCTGAGGCAGGTGTAAACGCCGTACATTTAAGGGTGGGGAAGGGTTTTGCTTACATTTGGATCCTCTGCGAAGTCTACAGGGATGGCTGGATTTGTAACTCAGTCTCCCTGGTCCTTGTATCGCAAAACATTCCCTGTTTGCTTCTCTGTTGCTGTTCATCTCCTGCTGTTGGTGTTACTGGCGAGTTTCCGAAATACGCCCTTGCCGCTCACTAACGAGGCAGGTAAGACAGGAAATGAAATCTCTGTCGTAAATTTAAATCAGCCGATGCTGCCGGTTGCGGTGCCTGTATCTTCATCGCCGGAAGAGCAAGGGGTATTGCCCAAAACGATCGTCGTCGACAAGGCAGATATTGTTGTTGAAAGGAAGAAAGTCACCTCGCAGAAGCCGCCGGTAACAAAAGCGACCACGGCTGACAGCCAACCTGTCAGGCCACGTCCGGTGGTTAAACCAGTCTTGCTGCCAGTATCTCCCGATAAGCTTCAGCAGACTGAACATGCGCAACAAACAACATTATCCAGTTCTTCTTCCGCTCCTGTTAACGCTGGCAGCGGTGGAAATGCGGCTCTTGGTGGAGAGAGTACTTCTGGTCACGCCGCGAAGGGTGCAGGGAATGAAACGACACCAAGGGTGCGGGCGCTGAACCGTCGCGTCAATTATCCCGCTCGTGCCCGCTCTATGGGGGTTGAGGGCAGAGTGAAGGTGCAATTTGACATTAGCGCGTCCGGAACAATAAAAAATATTCAAATTCTGGCTGAAGATCCTGCGGGTGTATTTAGCAGCGATCTGCGGCGGGATATTACACGCTGGCGATATGACATTACTGGTGAAGTTAAAAACCAGATTGTTACCGTTATTTATAAGTTAGATGGGCGTATTCAGGTCATAAACTGAATTTCACTTCTGGGAAAATCATGAAAATAACAGGCTGTATAATTATACCGCTTAGCATTTTTGCTATGCCAACGGTAGCGGACACCAATACCGTAATTCAGGACGTAAACACCACCACAGAAGAATCAGCTGCTGAGCAGATAGATGATTCCGGTGATACGATTATTGTTCGTTCTGCACCTACCAGTCAGACGATGGGGACGCAGGTTATTAACGCCGCACAGATCGCGCGTTATCCCACGGGTAATGGCACCATCACCGAGTTACTGAAACATAATCCGAATGTACGATTCGCCAATAATACGGATTCCAGTAATAACCCTGGCGAAATTGCTCCCGAAAATGTCTCATTTCACGGCGAGAAGTTTTACAACAACAATTTTATGATTGACGGTCTTTCCAACAACAACACTGTCAATCCCGGCAACAAAAACGGCGACCTCAGTGATGATCCAGATGGTTACAGCCCAATTGACCTGCCATCGGGTGGTACACAATCATTCTGGATAAACTCGGAGCTGGTGGACAAACTCGAGGTATTTGACAGCAACGTCGCTGCCAAATACGGTGATTTCACCGGAGGAGTGGTGGATGCACGTCTTAAAGATGCCAACCTTGAACGGGCATCTGGTCGTGTGTCCTGGCGCAGCACCCGAGATAGCTGGACGCGTTATCATATTGATGAGTCAAAACGTGAAAGTTTTGAGGAAGCGACTTCGCAAGCTAATCAACCTAAGTTCACCAAGAACTTTTATTCTGTCAGTGTTAATCAGCCCCTGAATGACAGTGCAGGTTTGATCTTTTCCTACAACCGTCAGGAATCAAAGATTCCGATGTACCATTCCAACCTGGATATGTGGACTAACCAGGAGCGAATTTCGGAAACCTATTTATTAAAAGGTACCTGGTTTGCGGATAATGGTGATATTTTCCGCATGACCGGAATGTATGCGCCGCATAAGTCAACTTATTATAAAGTTGATGTAAAGAATGGTGGCTTTACTAACAATGGTGGTGGTTATCGTGCCAATTTAGAATGGGAGCATTTTGCCCCGTGGGGTAAAATTACCAGTCTGGCAGGTTATCAGTTTGAACAAAACAAAATCGAACAAGAAGCCAGTACTTATCAAAGCTGGTACCATTTTAATAACAGTAGAAACTTTACCTCGGATGCGATTACCTGGGGGAGTACTTCAGGTTCAAGTACTCAGTTAGGTTATCTGGGCGGCTACGGTACCTTTGGTACCGATAAAACGACGACGACCCTCAAACAAGATGCTGAGTTCACGCCATTCTCTGCTCTTGGGATCACTCATCAACTCGATGCAGGCTGGCAAACCGATCTCTATCAGGCGAGATATCGTCGTTTTGGTGATGCCGCGTTGAGCCGTGGAGTCGCGACGATAGACACCAGCGTTGTCTGCCAGGCAGGTGATGACTTTTGTATTGATGGTGAGCAATATTTCAAAAGCAGAACGGTCTACCCGGCGCGCACGGTTGAGGGGAACTACACCAACTATGCGCTCTATCTTCAGGACAGTATGCTTTACAAGCGACTTGAAGTTACCCCTGGGGTACGACTTCAGTATGATGACTTCCTGAAAAACCTGACTGTCGCACCACGCTTTGCCACCTCACTGGATGTGTTTGGTGACCGCAGCACCCGCCTGTTTGGTGGTGCCAACCGTTACTACGGTCAGAACCTGCTGACATACAAACTGCGCTCAGGGATCAGTGCCAATATTGTCCAGACCCGTACGGATGCCAACAGCCCGTGGGTCGGTGATACTACCAAATACAGCACTTACGATTACGACATCTCCGATCTGAAAACGCCTTACAGCGATGAACTCTCTCTCGGCATTTCTCAGCGTCTGATGGATACCGTGTGGACCGTGAAATGGGTTAACCGTAAAGGACGTGACCAGTTTGGTCGTGACAGATACACGGATACGAACGGTAATAACTACTACATCCTCACGAACAGCGCGAAAACAGAAGGTAACACCTGGTCTCTGACCGCTCAGCCAATCAGTCCGTATCACTTCGCAGTAGCCGACATTAGCTGGGAGCTGGGTGCCAGCATCGTTAAAAATAAATCCAGCTCGCAGACGTATTACGATCAGTCCACCTCTGACGAGAATATGGTGATCTTTAACGGCAAGTTGATGGAAAAAGGCGAGATGGATGCGCTGGACTTCAACACGCCGTGGACTGCCTTTATTAACGTCAATACCTTCTTTCCGGCAGTTAATCTTAACTGGAGCCAGAATCTCGGGTACACGGCAGGTTACTCCGGTTACAGCATCAGTACTGTGGCTTGTCCGGGTGACAACAGCGC
The DNA here is from genome assembly GCF_009728735.1 of Pantoea phytobeneficialis. Taxonomy (NCBI): domain Bacteria; kingdom Pseudomonadati; phylum Pseudomonadota; class Gammaproteobacteria; order Enterobacterales; family Erwiniaceae; genus Pantoea; species Pantoea phytobeneficialis. The sequence goes on along the minus strand of NZ_CP024639.1, from coordinate 58,049 downwards.
CTGCGGCAGTTACGAAGGCAGCGCCAGTCTGTATGAGAAAACCAAATACAAAGACTACATCACCTACGACTGGCGCTTCGCCTGGTCTCAGCCCACGTTCCAGAATCAATCAATTGAGCTGACGCTCGATGTACTGAACGTTCTTGATAACGTCATTGAAGCGACGCAAACCACCGGTTCTACCTCCAAAACAGTGACCTACAAAACCGGACGGCAGTTCTGGTTTGGTGTCGCTTATAACTGGTAACCCTCCACTTTACCTCCGGCGGAATGCCGGGGGATTTGTGCTGCCTGCACCGCGGGCAGCCGGTTGCAGCACTGAGTCTGATAAGGAAGAAAAATGTGTAAACGCAGAGGATTGGCAGGGGTCGCACTCTTTCTGCTGGTCTTATCCCAGCCCGTGCTGAGTGAAGACGCAAAAACAACGCTGCCGGTGGTGACTGAAGGCGTACTGGATAATGGGCTTCAGTACACTCTGGCACCGATTAAATCAGATGCCGGGCGTATTGATATTCGTCTGAGCGTAGAAGCCGGGTCGCTTGATGAAACCGACGATCAGTCAGGCGTGGCGCATATGGTCGAACATCTGGTTTTTCGCGGCAGTGACGCCTGGCCTGAGGGCGTTTCGGCGGCATTGGCTAAGAAGGGGTGGTCACGCGGTGCTAACTATAACGCGGTAACCAACTACGAACGTACGCAGTTCATGATGAGCCCGCCTGATGGTGTAAAAGGGTTAGATCTGGCCTTACAGGCACTGGCACAGATGACGGCACATGCGCGTATAACGCAGCCTGATCTGGATGATGAACGTAAAGTCATCCTCGAAGAGTGGCGTGGCAAACTCGGAGTGGCAGCCCGCATGAACCAGCAACGCATCGCGGCCTTGCGTGCGGATTCCCCTTATCCCGACCGACCAACCATCGGGAAAGTTGAGTCGATTGAGCTTACCCCGGCAGCCACGTTGAAAGCCTTTTATCAGCGCTGGTATCACCCGGACAATATGCGCCTGCTGATCATCGGCGATTTTGAACCAGAGAAAGTCAAAGCGCTGATTACAAAACATTTTGCCGGGTTGCCCGCCATTGCCGTGCCGGTCCGTCAGGAAAGCCAATACAACCAGCAGCTGAAAAAACAGTTTCGAGTGATCCATCTACAGGACTCGGAAAGTGGTGGTAGCCAGGTCTCGTGGGTAAACCGTTTTGATGAAAAACAGATGCAGGGTACCGAAGGGTATCGGGATCGCCTCATCAACCAAATCACCCTCACTATGCTGAGCCGTCAGCTCAAACGTCAGCAAAGTGCCTTGCCAGACTCCATTGGCAATATTGTTGCGCGGAAATCCGAAACAGGCCGCTCTACCGTCGCGTTTGGCCTGTTTGTTGATGTGATGCCGGGTGACTTTCAACTGGGCCTGGCAACGTTGATTCGTGAGCGCGAACGCTTAATGCGTTATGGACTGAGTGTCGATGACTTTGCACGGGTGAAGAGCGACATCCTCGATGCGGCAAAGCGCCTGGAAGAAAAACCGGAAAACCGGACTTTCTCTGAGTGGGTGCAGACCCTGGCTATTGCGTGGCAGCAGAACCAGCCGTATGCCGACGCGCAACAGCGCGGAGTCCGGGCGGTGGCAGAACTTAAAACCATCGACATGGCCGACATCAACACTCGCCTGAATACGTGGTTACAGGCCACGGATCAACTGGTGCAGTTCAGCGTACCGGGAAGGTATGTCTACAGTGTGCCGTTGCCTTCTGAAATTCAGCGGATGGTGACGACGATCGCCGGTGAGCCATTAACTCCGGTAGCGAAGGAAAAAACATCGGTCTCAGTCCCATTACCAGAACACGATACCTCGGGTAAACGCACATCCGTGAAAAATTTCCCGGCAGAGTCGGTGCAGGAGTGGCGACTCAGTAATGGCGACCGCGTGGTCTGGATGAAAACCCCGTTGGCCAAAGACCGCGTGTGGTTCCAGGCACAAAGCGAGGCGGGCTATCTGGGCCGTGGGCTGAACGCCTGGCAGGCACAATTGGCTGCACAACTGGCAGGATTTGGTGCACCGACCGGCTGGACCGACGACGGTTATGCGCAATGGAAACGGGATCAGGAGCTTTGGCTGAATATCAGTCAGCAACCGGACACACTGGAAGTGACCGGAAGTGCACCTTACAAGCGATTGGACAGCCTGTTGCACGCGTATCAGCTACTTCATACTGATAATCATATGAATGCTGCCTCGCTGAAAAGCAGCGTAATGATGTTGGCGCGCCGACGGCTTATGCAGGAAGGTTCGTTGTTTGCTCTCCGCCAAATAGAGGTGACGGATTTGCGCTATGGCGGCCCGGCACTTGAACTGCCAGATGCAACACAACTGTCGGCCGTTAATACTGAGCAACTGACAACGCAGTGGCAAAAAATCAGCGCGGCACCGGTGACTTACTTTGTGATGGCCAATCTTCCCGAAGCCACCCTCAGACAGGCTGTTGAACGGTATCTGGCGGGCATTAAACGCGGAGCCGGATTGCCTGCCGAACCTTATCTCGCTTTGCCCGGACATCGAGAACGACGTAGTCAACTCAACAAAGAGCCGAAAGCCGAGGTGAGGTTGTGGAGTTTCAGCAACGAAGTATGGTCACCGGAACGGGCAGCCCAGGTCAGCATCGCCAAAAATCTTGTCAACCGTCATCTGAAAAACGTTTTACGCGATGATGCCCGTGGGATCTACAGCCTGAGTTTAGAAACCGTACTCAACGATAAAACCAATCGTATTGAAACCGAACTGCGTTTCAGTACCTCTCCTGAACGTGCTGCGGAACTGGTTCAGATCGCCAAAAAAGCGTTTAAGAATGCTGACAGCCAGATAAATGATCGCACCGTGCAGGAAATGAAGGCTTCGTTCCAGCGTGCAGAGACCTCACGGCAGCATGATTACTACACCCTACAGCGACGTCTGATACTGAGTTATCGCCATTATGATAATCCAGGCTATCTCTCCCGCGTGTCATCACTGGATAAAGCCATCACGACAGACGGCGTACGTGCGATGGCATCGCGTATCTACAACCCGGACAATCTGGTGATTTACACGGTTCTGCCGCAAGAGACGAAATAATGAAGAAGAAACTGGCCACGGTATGGCAACTCAGCCAGGCGTTCTGGGGTGGCAAGCAGAGCTGGAGTGCATGGTTAATTCTGGCCGTCATTCTGAGCCTGGGGGGATCGATCGTCTGGCTGAACGTGTTGATCAACGACTGGAGCAAATCCTTCTATGATGCGTTGGGTGAGTTTGATGGTTCAAAGGTCTACAGCCTGGTTAAGGAATATTGCGTCTTCATCCTGATTTATATCGGGGTGTTCGTGTACCAGGATTGGTTTACCCGGCTGCTCATTATTCGTTGGCGTAAATCGCTGACGGCCCAGCTTGTGGACAGTTGGCTGGCGAAACAGGCGTACTACCACATGTCGCTCACCGGAAAGGTCGATAACCCGGATCAGCGTATTGCCGAAGACATCAACTTCTTCGTTGATAAGACCATCAGCCTGTTGGTGTCGTTCCTGATCACCAGCGCTCAGCTGTTCTCGTTTGTCTGGATCCTGTGGAAGCTTTCGGGCGTTCAGACCTTCACCCTGTTCGGACAGGAGTGGGTGATTAAAGGTTATCTTGTCTGGGTTGCGCTGCTTTACACGCTGGTGGGCAGTCTGGTGACCCATCTGATTGGCAAGAAACTGCATGGCCTGAATTATCAGAAACAACGCGCCGAAGCCGACTTTCGCGCAGCCCTGTTGCGTAAGCACGATAACGCTGAGCAGATCGCGCTGTATCAGGGGGAGTCCTGGGAGAAACAGCATCTGAATCGCGCCTTTGGTGCCATCGTACAAAACTGGCGTGCCTTGATGAACGGGGAGCGTAACCTTGGCTTCTTTACCACCGGTTATACCCGTATCAGCCTGATTGTGCCGGTGTTTGCCGCGTTACCCCTGTTTATGGCAAAAACGATCACCCTGGGTGGTTTGATGCAGGTACGTTCCGCTTTTGGTCAGGTTCACGGGGCACTGAGCTGGTTCATCCGTGTTTATAAGGCCCTGGTAGAATTGTCGGCGAGTATTTCGCGTCTGGAGCAGTTCTCCCAGGCAATCGCGGAGTGCCAGAACAACCGGGACCTCAGTGTGTCGGGTGAAATGACACAGGTGGATAAACTCACGGTTGCCACTCCGCAGGGAAAAGCCCTGTTGTCAGACATGCAATTCGGTTTTCCTGCCGGGAGCTGGAGCAAACTTTCCGGCAGAAGCGGTATCGGGAAATCAACATTGCTACGAACCCTGTCCGGGGTCTGGCCGTGGTTTGAAGGGCACTGGCAAAGCCAGCAAGGCAAAAGTCTTTTGCTGCCACAACGCGCTTATATCGGACAAGGGACATTACGAGATGTTCTTTGCTATCCGCAGCCTGCCGATCCAGACTCGGAAAAACTGGTGCGGTATCTCAGTAAGACCGGTCTTGGTGAGTGGAGTGGGGCGCTTGATAAGCGGCTGAACTGGGAGCAGGTACTGTCAGGCGGTCAGAAACAACGACTCGCATTTGCCCGCGCGTTGCTGTTGAAACCGGACATCCTGTGGCTGGATGAAGCGACCAGCAATCTGGATGCACAGTCGGCGCGGGAGATGCTGCAACTTCTGAAAACCTGGCTACCGGACTGTACCGTGGTTGCAGTAACACACCAGACTGAAATCGATGAGCATTTTGGTCAGCACCTTAATCTGGATAGCGTGGCAGGCGTAAGCAGAGCAGAAAAAATGAGTGGCTGACCTCGGCTGATCGTTATGGCCAGTTATCGGTATTCATTGTCCTGTTACGGATACTGTACCGCGCAGCGCTTCCTGTAATCTGCGTCGGTACAACCGTGTTTATCAGGCAGGAAAGGATATGAATAAGCAAAGTCAGCTCGTCATTCATGCTTTGCAGGAGATTGTGAGCAATCCACGCCATGATGAGAAAATGATCGCCTCGTATTTCGCCGCAAGCTATCAACAGCAGGTTGACGGAAAATGCCTGGATTATCCGGGCTTTGTCAGCCATATGGCATTGCTTAAAACGCTGACCAGGCAAATGGAGGTGGTGCTGTTAAGCGTTGTTGCTGAAAGAGATACGGTGTTCACTCACCACCGCGTGAAGGTGGAAAAATGCGACAACACAAAAAGTGAAATAGAGGTGATGGCACGATTTACCCTGGAATCAGATCGGATTATTCGTTGTGACGAGTTAACCCGGCTGGTCAGCGGAAATAAGCAGGACCATGATCTGGGGAGCAGAAGTTAATACCTGAACATAAACTTTGCCTAAGCGCTATGCATTGAGAAATAATGCCCTGAGGGCCGTATAAAAGTCCCTCAGGAAATGTGACAGGGCTATGAACAAAACCTTGCAACAGAGCATTAAGCGAAGCGCTTTACCTCTTAGTTACTCTTCTATTTCCATCGTCTTACTTTTGTTTTTTCTTGCTCTTATCGCGACTTCAGATTCTTTGATGAATTTATTGATTTCACCTTCTGTTGGTCGCTTGTAGAGATGGAGGTTGAGTAATTTTTTCTGTATATCATGCGCCCTGAGAATCGTTTGTTCCTTGCTTAACGTCGGGTGCCAACCTGCGCTTTCAATTCCAGGCCATCCTCTCTCAATTCGTTCTTCAATACGTGAAACTAAAAATCTTTCCGTGATGATATTATCCGATTTTGCACCATTACATCCGCGGCAGACTGCAAGTAAGTTGTAATCTGTATTATTTATTAGACAGTTACGTCCTTTCAAACGGGAATCGATATGGTCTATCTGAAAAGCCATATCCTGATAAACACCGAGGCAATAAAAGCAGAGTCGGCCTGTCCAGTTATTTAAGTCGGCTCGGAGTTGATGGTTTACCAACTCTTCGAAGACCTGATGTGCCTTGAATGGCATACCTGATCCCGGCGCGCGCCAGGCACGGATTTGCTTCTCACCTTCATTCAATAAATTATTTGTCAAAATCCCTTCAGAAAGCGTCATCTCGTTCCATTTCGCGAGATAGCTGAAGAGTTTTTTGTCTCCCTGTGGCATATATACTGACATGATCTCCCAGGCCAGTTGGGTTTTCCGTTCAAGATGAGACAGGTCTGACAGTGCCGGACGATGAAATTCTATTGCATCATCCATTGTGGATTTTTTCGGGAAATCATCACCTTTCTCATTATTGCATTTATTGCAACAAATTATCAGGTTGTCAGTGTCATGAAGATATTTTTCGAGTTCTAATTTAATATTGGTGTTGCTATGCAGCCTGTTTCTGTTTTTATAAAGCTGATATCGAAGGAAGATTTGCTTTGGGATAATGTGATCGACTTGAGTTGCATGATGACCGGTGAATTCAAGGCACCAGGGGCACAGAATAACATCAACCTCTTCATTAATGGTTACCTGAGGTAATAAACTTAAAAAATGGTCCCTTACGGCAGGGGCAAAGCCATTCGTTTTCTTATCATCATCCAAATTTTCGGGAAAAGGCTGTAATTCAGCATTCTCATATCTAAATTGGTCTGTGTTTTCTATGAATCGCATATTTCTCCCGAACTATATAAGTACGCAAGTTTCAGCGCTTGGGAACGATCAGCGCTGATTTTGCTGGAATGAGTGACGAGTTAGTACCCAAAAGATATCAACATGAATTATCCCGTGATTCGACGCAGAACCTTCGGCCTTAGCGTTCTGGCTGCCGGATCGTAATCCAGAGCGACACCTCGAATTTTGGTCTTATTCGCTGCTTCCGCATCCATACCACCTGGCACTTTAATTTCATCAATATTCAGTGTCCTGGCGCTCTCACTCATTCCTGCCAAACCGAACCAGGGGCCTTTATCAACCAGTTGATACTCAAAGGCGAGGTGTTTTTTTGGACTTTCGTGGACACGCAACCTGATGGCGTATATAGGATCTTCGGGAAGAATCAGGAAACGGTCGTCAACACAGACTTCACCATAGTCATGTAAGAAATCACGATCTTCCTTATCTTTATCTGGTTCGTCCTCCCAGACCTCTGTCGCACTTCCACTTAGTCTCTGAGCGGAAATTTTCATTTTAAGTCGATGGTATTCACCACTGACCAATTTACGGTCTTTACCACGTTTTTCGAGAATGAACTCTATCCCGGTTAAATAACCGTCAACTTTCAGTTCTCTTTTATCGACGGTTTTAACCTTTTCACAGCTCTGCATATTCCCGGAAGGGGTGACAGAGCTGAAGCTGGCGGGAACGATTCCGACAGCGACATCATGATATCGGATAATATGAGCATCCTTTGCGTCCATACTAACGGGTTGGCCTGTCTCATCTGGTCTGACGGCAGCGTAGAGATAAAACTTATTCGCAGGCACTTCTCCGGCGTAGAACATGTCATCGGTATCACATTTGAGTGCCTCTGCAGAAAGACTTTTCCCCCGTGCGATCACATTCTTCTGTGGATCAAGGGTGAGATACACATCGGATGATTGTGCTGGATTATCGCTACCAATACGGATGGCCGAGACTATCGTCCCGTCTTGTTTGCGATTCCACAGTTGATGTCGTCCACCAATATCGGGTTGCAGGAGAACTCTGCGTTGTTCTGAACGCCCAAAGCTGTATCCCGTGTCTTCACATCCTTCCACCGACAACACCAGGCCAGTTGGATGAACCAGCTTGCCATAACACTCATATGCATCAATATTTTTCAGGTCATCGGGTGTTGCTTCATCAACACGCCACAATCCAGTGCTTGATGGGGTATTGCCGCGCAGGCGAAATTCAGGCTTACCGTTCAATGGTAAGGAGAGGACATAATCAGCGCCGTAAGCGATATTGTGTATTTCTCCGCGACCGGTGAATTCCCACCGTTGATACGGAGAGGAGCCTAATTCACTCAGGCCCAGCAACAATGATTCTTTCTTCGGTTCGATTTTCACTGCCGGGGTTTCATCAGTGTCTTTGCCACTATCTTTCTTGACGGTCGGGCCGGGTACTGAAGAGGGAACAGGTTCAAGCACGCTCAGGGCAAATTCTACTGACTTCTTATGGCCTGGGAATCCACTTTTTACCGGTATAGCACTGACGAGATGGCCTTCTGGCGTTACCCGCCACAGCTGCTGACGTGTCCAGTCAAAGAGTTTTGCTGATAATTCGGGATTCTGGGGTGTTTCGCCCTTGAGAGAGAGGCAATGCTGGCTGGCAAGATTTTTTATGATCACATAATCAGGCCTTGCGAGGTAACCCACCTCAGTCTGGTAAGCACCATAAAAGAGGAAGTAGGCGTTACATTCGCCAGTAAGGTGCGACGTGGTATTACTTGAGACATACTGTTTTAACATGTCCCATACCCGTTTGCTCAGTTCCTCACTCAATACTTCAATACTGGGGATGAGTTTTTCACGCTGCACAGCAGCCCATCTTTGGTATTCATACAGGGACTCAGCCCATCGACCGGCTTGTTCGACGACCGTACCTTCGCCGCCGACCGCATGAATGGTGTATGTTTGCGTTTCATCAACATCCTTACTGCGGGTGTCAGTCTGTCTGCCATAATCTGCCGAAACCCCTGCTTCCACCGATGCTGACCATGTCTCCACACCGACTTTGACCTTCGCCGCGAAGCTTGTGGTCATTGATGCATCCTTTTCGGTACCGGTTAGCTCCTTGACATCAGTAGCAAACAATCGACCACCCACGAGCGTTTGTGTAGAAACAAAGTGGCCAAAACTTCCCAGCACTTTCACTAATTCTTTGAAGCACTCGGCGACCCCACCTTTAAGCAGAGCCTGGTTACAGGCATATTCGAATTCATCACTGGCGCAGGGTTCAGACTCATCGAATGAGAGTTCAACTTTAGGCAGAAAGAAGTTTGCGGTTGTATAGATCGTTTGCCCTTTAACGCCGCCGTTTTGTGACTCCGCGTTATGGTAGGCACCCGATATGCCAACACCCACGGTGGCCACCGTTCCAGCCGCAACATTAAGTGAAGTTGAGATATTCGTAACCCCATTTTTCTGGACCTGATGCAGGGATTCCGATGAGGTGTAGTAATTCTCGAAATAGCCCGAAAAGTTAGGTTTACGGTAGAGGAGGGTGGCGACTTTACAAGGCCCCGGATTTGCAGAATCGTGGCGCTTCAGAACTTCCCTGAATCCTGTTTCAACCGGGTTTGACAGGCTGTGATCAATGATGAGTCCTTTATAGAAACCGATCCGGTCAAGCAGATCTTCTCTTTGTGCCAGGTTGAGGTCAAAGAAATCAGTCGCACTTTGGAGTTGCGCGTCGTTTTTAAAGAGTCGGACGAGTTCCTTCTGAGCAAATTGTTGCTTTTCCAGACTTAAACGTTCGAATGTTTCAACAAGGGGTTTGTTGATCTCCGGTGCGGACACCCGTACGGCATTCAAAAGCTGCGAACGTCGGTCTTTAGCTTCCTTTTCACGCTGTTCGACAGATTGCTTCTTACTGGCGATTTCCGTCTTCAGTTCTCGTTGTGTTAATTCAATCGCTTCATCTTCATGCGATGTCGCAGTGTTGAGGGCTTTGGAAGAACCGGACGTTTTCATCCCGAGTTCTTGTTTAAGACGTAACACACCCTCAAGAGCGGCTTGCTGATCTTTTTCGATCTGAGTCTGTGGTTGCTTAGTATCCTGAGGCATGAGCCCGGCTTCTCCATGATGACGTGGTGAGACCCTCTGCAGTTCTGACACAGAGTTCCGCTGTAAAATTTCCAATAACATCCTGCCCTGGATTTCATGCCTCTGAATTCACCGGGCAGGGGTATGCAGCGCTACGCAAATGTTATGCGTAAATCAGAAACCGATATTCACACGCACCATAATCATCTGTGAACGTGTCTGCTGCTCATCCAGTCCGAGTGTGCCCTGGTAGGCGATGCCTGGCGTGATATCGTGCGGGAGCAGAAAATCAATGCCGAACCCCAGAGCCAGCGTCTGGGTGCTCTGCTGATAGAGCGACATGCTCCAGGTATCGTTACCCACATCCGCATAGCCTACGCGCGCTTTGCCGTTGTCATTCATCAGTTTGGCATACTCAAGACGACTCTGAAGTTTCACAAAGCCCCAACGGGTCGGCACGCTGTGTTCGCCGCGCAGACCGGCTCCTGTCACGACCTGTGCAAGCGTCTGAGGTGCGTAGGCGAGGTTGAATACACCAGCATCAGATTCGGCATAGCCATCAAGCCAGGTACGGTAATACTGAATGCGCGCATAGGGTGAGATGAGGCTGTTGGCAGTCCGGAACTCGTAACCTGATGTCAGCGAACTGAAAAACTGACGGCCGGAGCGGCTGCCACGCGCAAATGCATCTGACTCACTCACATAACGTTTGCTGTCGAACTCAAGACTGCTATAACCCAGCAACCCATCAATAAAGAACGCATCCGGGTGCCAGCTGCCATACAGGGCGGAGCTGATTGAGCGTCCGTTTTGCCGAGAACCGGAGTCGCCTACGTCGCTAACGTCGCGGCCAAAGCCAATCCCCATGCCTGCGGTAAAGGATGGCGTGAACCGATAGTCGCTGCCGGTGGTAATACCCACCAGGGTATGGCTGAAACGCACGGCATCGTCTTTATCACTGCCAAAATCGATGTAACCACCGGTCCACCATGACAGGCGGCTGTCCTCACTCTGACGGGCGAAAGGTGTGGCTGGCGGTTGCGGTTGTGCGCGGTCATCCTGATAGTGGCGCTGTTGCTGCCAGGCGCTGGCCCACAGGTCTTTATCGGTATCTCGTTCGGAGCGACTGGTCGGCATGGAGAAATGGATGCCATTGTGCCCGGAAGGGAGACTGGCACCGCTGTGAAGCTGCTCCAGACGATCGTTAAAATTGCGGATCTGTGCTTTGGCAAAATTCTGCGCTGCCTGTACCTGTGCGCTGATCAGGCCAATCACGTCAGCATCGCTGGCCGGATTGGGCCGGTCGGCAATGGTCAGGGTGACGGTTGCTGGCTGAGCAGTGCCTGATGCGCTGCTCAGTTCATAGCGAAGTGCAACGGTACCGCTCGCCTGAGCCGCAGCGGTAAACAGTAGCTGATACGTTGCCCCCGAGGACTGGATAGTCGCTGTACCGAGGCTGCTTTGTGGTTGATCGAGCAAACGCGCACCGGTGAAAGGCCCGCCGGTGGCACCCTCAACCAGATTTACTTTCACTGACTGTCCGGCATACAACGAGGCGCTGTGATCAGCAGCCACAGGGACAGCGGCGTTAACGGTCAGCGTATAGGTTGACTGCACGGCTGCCGCGTTCGCGTCAGTTGCGATGAGGGTAAAAGAAACATTGCCCGCAGCAGTTGGGGTGCCTTTCAGCTCGCCATTCGCAAAAGTCAGTCCCTGGGGCAATGACCCGTTCAGTTGCCAGCTGTAAGGGGCCGTGCCACCTGAAACGCTGAAGGTCTGACTGTATGCGGTTCCCGCCGTCGCTGTTGGCAATGTGCCGCTGGCAGGTGACATTGTCAGGCTGGTGGCCGTCACCGTCAGCGATACCGTTGCTTCCTGGGAGGTACCGTATGTGTTGGTTGCACTGTAGGTGAAGCTGTCGCTACCGGAATAGCCACTTACTGGGGTGTAGCGGATGCTGGTGCCTGCAACCAGCGCCGTACCGTGACTGGCCTTACGGACAATTTGCAGGCTGGTGACTGCACCGGCGATTGCCAGAGTGATGCTGTTGTCGCTACTGCCTGAATCGACCGTGGCTGTGACATCGTTTGCAACCGGCGCAGTGCCACCTGCGGTGACATTCAGAGTGTAGTTAACCGTGCTGCTGGCACTGTTACTGTCCGTTGCTGTGACCTGGATGCTGAAGCTTCCTGTCTGAGTCGGCGTGCCAGAAATAACACCGGTGCTGCTGTTAAGTGTTAACCCTGTTGGCAATCCCGTCGCGCTCCAGCTGTAGGGGGCAGTGCCGCCCGTGGCCGTTAATGTCTGGGACCATGCGCTGTCTGTCGTGGCGGCGGGAAGCGCACCGGCCGCAGGGGAGAACGTGAATGTGGGTGCCGTGACTGTCAGGTCCACGCTGGCATTAGCCGATGTTCCCGCGCTGTTGGTCGCGTTCCAGCTGAAACTGTCGCTGCCAGAATATCCCGCGGTCGGAGTGTAGGTAATGCTGGTTCCCGACGCGGTGGCTGTGCCATGTGCGGGTGCCGAAGCAACGGATACAGAGGTTGCTGTGCCACCACTGGTGGAGAGGGTTATCACGTTATCTGCGCTGTTCGCCGCGACAGTGGCGGTACTGTTGTTTGCCACTACAGCGGCTTCCGCTCGCGTCACATTCAGCGTATAGGATTTGGTTGTGGCGTCCTCGGCCGTAACAACGATGGCAATGGCGGTTGATGCACCTGCTGTCAGACTGATGGCGGCAGAAGCAGAACCTGATGTCACTGCGGTGCCATTCACCGTGACCGTCGCATTGGAATCGGTGGTGGTTGGGGTAACGGTGATGGTGGAGACACTGTTCGCTACGGATGCGCTATAGCTGGTTGTACCGGCACTGAAGGAGGGAGAAAGTGTACCATCCGAAAGTGCCAGGCTGCTCAATGTTGCATCGCTGGACGGAGTTGCTGCCGTACCGGAGCAGGTAACAACAAAATTGCTGAATTGACCATGTGATGTGGTCAGCCTCAGACGAACACCATCGGTTGAGAGGGTTCCCGCCATATAACTCAACGTCACGGTATGCGCAGAGTTGCTGATTGACGATGAGGCATAGTAGTTCTGGAATGAGGTTTCCTCGTAATCAGTCATACCAAAACTATCGGAGGAAGATGGGTCTCCATTATATGCGCCACCGCTATCGGTGACGGAAACCGATAGCGTATCGCCAGCATCAAACTCTGATGCAGGATAAGCATTTGTTATGTAATTCAGTGACGTTGAACCGGACAGCGCGTTGAGTGCGGTACAACCGGTGGAGAGCGCAAAAGCGGAGGTGAGCGTGGATATGAAAAGTATGAGAAAAGTGAATACCCAGCCCACTGCCCGTTGCAGCCTTTCAACGTAACGCATCATCATTCACCCTGATTATTGAATATTTTTTATATTAATTAAGATTAATCTTATTCAATACAAATATCATGAAAGTGTGGCGAGTGATAGCTGAGAGTGGCGGCTTTTTTTCCTTCAATTCACGGGATTGCAGAAATCTGCCAGGTGTCATGGGTAGGCATAAAGTTACTGTGGTTTATTAATTCATCTTATGTGTGCGTGGTATGCTTAGTTATAAGTGTCACCAATTTATTTAAATGAGTTGTCGTGGATATCTTATCGATTTCTATTCAGGTCTAACACCAGAGTCAAATCTTGCTATACATTGGGCAACATCACAGGCTGAAATTGTGAGTGGAGAATATTATGGGTCTTGAGTTTCACATAACCAGAGCTGAGTTTTGGGCCGACAACGATGACGCACAGATAACTTCTGACGAATGGCTTAGTTATATTAAGAGCGATCACGAACTAAAAAGAGATATTAAAAACGGTGAATATCATTCATTGTGGTCTGGCCCCTCGTTGTATGATGAGTCGTGGCTTGACTGGCGCGCAGGTAATATTTATACAACATGGCCAGATACATATCTTTTTAGAAAGATGTTAGAAATTGCGAAGCATCTCAACGCCCAGGTAATGGATGACGATGGTACGATTTATAGTGACGAATTGCAGTGGGAGTACGACCCTTCAACCAACATTTAACGTCTGTGACTTGCTCGCGTTGAGCTATCTGACATACAGGGATTTTATCCTGCACCTGTAATTTCTGAAACTCATCTCCTTTCCTGCTGTCTTTTGTAAATGTCTCCGCTTCGTTTTGACAGGAATATTAAAGACATGACGACAGTTTTGCTCATTGAGGATGATACCCGTCTGGCGCAAATGATCGTGCCTTACCTGGAGCAATATGAGTTTGATGTACTTCATAGCGCCAGCTCCTCAGACGCGCAGTCCCGCATGAAAATGAAGGATTTTGATGTCGTATTATTGGATCTGATGCTCGGAGATGCCGATGGCCTGGCATTATGTCGCCAGATAAGGGCTGAGTCTCACAACGACCCGGCAATTATTATGGTCACCGGACGAGGCGACCCGGCGGACCGGATCATCGGGCTGGAGGTTGGCGCTGATGATTATCTGCCGAAGCCTTTTGAGCCGCGTGAATTGCTGGCGCGTATGCGCGCCGTACTTCGCCGTTTGCGTCCAGGGACGTCCCAACGTGGTGACATCAGCGTGATCCAGTCGGGTGAGCTGGAGATCGATACTGCTGCACGGACCGTCACACTACGACAACAGCCCTGCCTGCTCACCTCGTTGCAATTCGATGTGCTGGTTTCACTGGCTCGCCAGGCTGGACGGGTGTTGAGTCGCGAGCAAATATGGCAGACGGTACGCGGGGAGAGCTATGACAATTTTGACCGCGCTATTGATGTGCATATTGGGCGTATCCGCCAGTTGATTGAGGACGATCCGCGCTCCCCAAAACGCATTATCACGGTGCGTGGAGTGGGTTACGTGTTTTCTGCATTATCGGAACGCTAATGCCATGAAACGCATCGCAGATTTTCCCATGCATTTGCAGATCTTTTTTGCTGTGCTAAGCGCCATCGTGTTGGTCGTACTCTGTACCATTATCCTCTGGCTATGGAATGACGATAACAACCGTAATCTCAGTGCATTTGCTACCTTCAGCGAACTGGTCGAGCAAAATCTGCCTCCTGCATCGGCGCAAAAAAGTGTGCAGTCAGCTGCAATAGATGACTGGATGCAACGTACTCATGCGCGCTTCGCGCTATTTGATGCCAATGGTCAGTTGCTGAGCCGACCGCTTTCGCCAGAGATTCCTTTACCGAAACAAGCCAGGCGAGGGGGGTTCTTTGATGACGGGTATGGAACACGTTTCGTCTGGCAATTGCAGGATAAACGCCTGCTGGTTATTGAGTTCAGCTCTGACCGCAGGGAACGTCCGTGGTTGTTTATCATCATGCAGCTCGCATTGGCGGTCACTGTCGCGTTGATAGCTTTTCCGGTGATTCGCCGACTAACGGCGCGTCTGGAATCCCTGCAACAAAGTGTTGAAGCTTTGGGGAGGGGAAACCTGGCCGCACGCGTGCCGGTGACGGGGAAAGATGAAGTCAGTCAACTGGCCGCCAGCTTCAACCGGTCGGCCGCGCAAATCGAAACGCTGGTGCAGTCGCAGAAAACCATGTTGGCTAATGCGTCACACGAACTACGTTCACCGTTAATGCGTATCCAAATGGCCTCAGCACTCCTGGCGGGGGAACCTGCTCAGGCGCAACATGAATTGCAACGCAGCGTGTCTGAACTGGACACGTTGGTTGAAGAGATACTTACCCTGAGTCGGCTGGAAATGGCGCAAAAGGTCATCGCAGGTGAATTTACCGCCACCGATGTCACGGCACTGGCTGCGGAAGAGTGTGCCAGGGCTGAAATCGATTTGGTTGCTGAACATATTGTTGCTCAGGTTGATGCCCGCCTGATACGCCGTTTAATGCGCAATCTGATTGAAAACGCCTTGCGCTATGCCGGTCAAGAAGTGGTTATGCGTTTATACCGTAGCGATCCGGATAATTTGTTGCTGACTGTCGATGATCGTGGTCCAGGCATTCCTACATCAGAAATGGCACGCATTTTTGAGCCGTTCTTCCGCCTGAGTCGCAATGAAAATGGCACAGGTTTAGGGTTAGCACTGGTGCGTTCGATTAGCGAATATCACGATGGCGAGGTAAGTGTCATTAATCGCGGTGGCGGAGGTGCCAGCTTCAGAGTACGCATACCGCTGTTACATAACTTTACCTGAGGTAAAAAGAGGCGTTACAGGCGGCTGATGTAATGGAGACCAACACTTGCGCCAGCCCTGTAACGAAAAGGATGAAGTACCATGCTTTCCATTCCCGTGAAGTCTGCTCTGCTGTTGTTAATTCTGTCGGCAGCTTTACCCGCCCTCGCTGAGGAGTCAGATAACGCCTTCAGCGGATTTATTGGTGGAGGCGTCGGTGTAAAACCGAAGTACTCAGGAGCCAAAAAGAACGATACAACCTTTCTTCCTGCGGTGAGAGTGAACTACGGCCCGTTTTTTATCGGTGGCGTCGATACCCTGACGGCGTTCGGTTGGCAGTTTGCCAAAACCGAACACTGGACATTCGCCCTGGGAGCAGGTGCAGATCTTTCGCCACGCCATGAGTCAGATGACGAATATCTGCGTGGCATGGGCGATATTAAAACTTCGCCGCGTGCATTTACTTCAGCAATTTACCGCAATGATATCCTCAACGCCGGATTGATCCTTTCACAGGATGTGGGGGGAAATCAGCAGGGGTTTCTGCTGACAACTTACGCCAATCTGTCGTGGCGTCCCTGGCAGGATCTGCGACTCTTTACTGGCCCAAGCCTGAGCTGGGCGGATAGCGATTATATGCAGACACAACATGGTGTCTCCGCGCAACAATCATCACGTAGTGGTTTAGCCCGTTATGACGCAGGCGCAGGGCTGGAGAAGATGGGATGGGAAGTCGGGGCCGATTATGACCTGACCTCATCCTGGCGGGTATCGGCCCGTGTCATGGCACAACGTCTGGAAGGTGACGCCGCAGACAGCCCGCTGACTCAGGAGAAGCAGCAACTGAGTTATGCCTTATTATTGGCCTGGCGTTTCTGATAAGCCTGGCGGGTGACACCGACTTACTGAGGTCATCTGATAACCGAATCCCTTACCATGCAGCTCCACTCACCCTGAGAACGCCAGCGTCTTTCTCCTCAGCCTTGCCAGGTAACGCGAATGACCGGCGGTGTTTTTATCAAACTGATTGGTCATTAAAGCTAAAGAAAAACTCATCGTTGCCGATAACAGTCCAGGCGTTGATTGCCATTCGCAAAGTAAGGCAAATCCTGCATCCTCATGTTCCTGTATGGATGTGAATAGGGCAACCAATGCGTACTTTCTGGGTTGGGAAAGGATAAATTTGGTCAAATCTGGTCAGATCAATTATTTAAAAATGGAGATTACACATGGCAACTAAAATTAAGATGGAAAATCCTCAGACGGGTGAAAGTGTTTTTGGTTTCTATGGATATTCATGGACAACGCTTTTATTCGGTGCATTTCCAGCTTTATTTCGCAAAGATTTTATAACTTTCATTGGTGTGTTTGTGGTTTGGGTTATTTTAGCCTTTCTTACTATGGGTATCGCGCCTTTCTTTATGATGTTGATATGGTCTTTTATGTACAATAAATACTATACAACCGGGTTGCTGAAAAAAGGGTTTATTTTTGCTGCCACGCACACCGAAAATGAGCTGGCTGCTGGACGCCTTGGTCTGAAGCTCAACAGCAACAATTGCAGTACTGTCGCCCCTTAACGTCAGTATCAGCGACAACGCAATCAACAGCATATTCTTGCACTAAAACACCTTGCGGTGACGCAAGGTGTTTTAGTGCTGATTTCAGTTAGCGTCATTGTCACCCGTGGTCTTCAGGGCTAATTGATACTTATTTTCAGTGGTTGATAGTATTGCGGGTCGAACGTGGACAGGGGCAAAGGCTTTTTAGTGTTGTTACCCAATAATTCCTCGGCCTGAGTAATGCTCACTGAGTCAGCGTTTTGCACAGCTTCGCAGTCAAACTCTGTTGAGGTGTCTACAGAGCGAGTAGCGTCACTGTCACCAAAAGGTGGCACGTTTAACGTGCCTTCGCCAAGGGGATGACCTGTTTTATCTTTCAGCTGGATGGTTAGCGCCAGTGCGTTAAATTCTCCGGCACCTCCATTATCCAGCCTGAATACCAGCGAACAAACACCTTGAATCCACACGTTATCGGTATTTCGAATACTAATATAGCGCTGTGTTTCGGCAAGGCTGGTCGACTGCCAGCCCAACCCGAGTAATACCGCTGCCAATAAAAGTCTGCTTGAGCGTCCCATGTTCATGTTACTTCTCCTGTGCGGTAGCTTTAGGGGCGTTGATCTGTTTACAGGTTTCCAGCCAGCCCGCAGTATCTATTTTGCCGTTTGCCAGATACGCCTGCTGATTCTGCCAGTGTGCGGCCAGGAAGGGCTTCAGCCCGGAAAGCCGCTTGTTCAGCGTGAGCATTTGATCAAACACCGTGACTTCATGTTGCAGGCCCTCTTTACCATACAGGGTGGCGGCATCAACCAGGCTACTGGCGTAATAGCCTGTCAGCTGCTGGAGTCTGTCGGACTGCTCGCCCAGCTTGGTTTTGCGAATGGCGCAGTTGGCGTCGCTGGCGTCTTTATTTTTACACAGCAGTTCGTAGTTATGGTTTAAGAAGTCGAGGAAACGGCCATCATCCTGCAATTTGGTACAGAGGAAGGAACCCAAATTCAGGCTGGCGCGAATCGACTGGTCACGCTCTTCCTGCTGTTTCTGGTTGCTGGCTCGCAACTGGTTTTCCAGGTCTTTCAATTTCTGCTTCAGGGCAGAGTCATCAACCTTTGATGCGAGGCTGCCCAGCGCTTTGACCGTGTCTTTAGCGTCATCGTCTTTTTTAGCGTTAGCCTGACTGTCCGCGCCAAGTGTTTCCCAGCTTTTTTCCAGCTGTTTCACTTTATCGGTTGAGGTGATGGTTGGTGCCACCAGAACCAGACGCAGACCGGTCGTTTTGCTACTTGCAGGGGTGGCCTGGTCGTAGTAATTCACCTCTTTACGCGTCGCGCTGCGAATTTCTGTTGGGCCAGAGAGGAAGTTACCGCCCCTCACCACAAAGCCGCCAGCCTGGCCGTGCAAACGATTGAGCTTATTGAGGTAAAAGGGATTGAACATCATCTCTGACACATTGCCCAGCATGTCATACAAACCCAGCGGATTGGGCTGTAGCAGGCCAATAAGCTGCACTCTGCCATTGGAAGATTGCGCACCTGAGAACCACTCATAATTCTTCATATCGTCCATCGGGTAGTGCTGGTCGCGGAATTCAGCGCTATTCACTTTCAGACCGCCGCGTGCGGCAAATTCCCACTCTACTTCTGTCGGCAGGCGTAAAAAGCCTGCATCACCGTCTTCCTGCGGCAACTTATCCATAGCATGGCTGCGCAACCACTGATTGTATTTATCAGCCGTACTCACGGCATCGAACCAACTAATCCCTGTCACCGGCAAACTAAGCTTGCGGGATGGCACAGGGCAGGTGCCTTCGGTCAACGCCTGATATTGCAGGGTGGTCAGTTCATACTTCGCCATCAGGTAATAGCGCCCCCTGGCTTTTTTGTCGGTAAAACTGCCCGCAATAAAAGCGGGATAACTGTGTTCGATCACCCCCCAATCCCCATTGTCCTGGCCCAGCGTAATCGGCAGGTCATCGAGTGGCCCTGTCATCGGGATTTCGACGCGACGAAACGCCATTGAGCCTTCGCAGGGCATGGGCAGAATAATATCTTCGCTATCCGGTTTCGGGTTCCAGCTATTTTCTGTCCAGGGCTCCGCCAGCGCAGAAGAGACATTGGCGAGCAAGCCAAGAACTAACCAGTAAGGCAGTGAGGAAGGCGTTAAGGTCACAAACAATCTCCGCTAATCATCAAATAACTCAAAGGGGGGGGATTCACACCTCACGCAGACTCTGCGCAGGTTCAATATTAATGGCGCGATAAGCGCCGATACTGGCAACCACTACCGCCACGACAACGGTTATTGTCATGGCCAGCAAGCTATGCGCCCAGGTGATTCGGCATAACATCTGATCGGTCGCCTGGCTACCGGCAAGCGCCCGGTTAAAAATCTGACTGGCGATCAGATAGATGCCGTAGCCCCCGATATAGGCCAGCAGGCTGAGCAGGCATCCTTGCACAATGACATAGGCTCCCACGGCAGGGCCGGTAAACCCCAAAAGCCGCAGCACGGCAATATGTTTGCGTTTGCGATCGACGTTGGCGATAAATGAGCCAATAAGAGAGGCGATACAGCCAATCAGGGCGGTGGCGGCAATGGTATTGAAGATTAGCCCCAGCACGCGGTTGATGCTTTTCACGTTTTCAATGTCGGCGAGACGACTCGAGGTTTCGATGCGTTGTGCGCGCAGATCGCGTTCAAGGCTGGCAACGTCATCGATGCTCCGTGCATATAATCTGGCACGCGCATAGCGGGTGGGTTTGTCACTTAATGGTTGCCCACTGCTCACGCCAAGGGCCGGGATCGCGTAACCGTCTCTGAAATGTTCAAGCATCAGCAGCAGGGAGGATTGGGTAAAGATTGCTGCGCGGTTGAAATAGATGGCGGGTAAAATGCCGACCACCACCAGGCTCCGTCGCCCCCATTCCTGGCGTTGATCCAGTTGACGGCTGACACGCAGAGTCACGTTATCACCGACCTTAACCGCCAGTTTTCGTGCGGCTTCCTGGGTTAACACCACCTCATTTTCCTGCTGGATTTTGAGATGACCCAATAGCGGATCACCGATATCGGTCGGAATCACTTCGGCATTTTCAATGAAATGGGTGCTGTCCACTTGTAAGTCGGTCAGCGTATTGAGCGACCGCGTCTGCCCAATAGCAAACCCCACGTCGGGACGTTGGCGTAGCTGCGCTATCCATTCCGGGTCATAGCTGCCGCTGCTCAACATTCTGATTTCGAGATTGCGCGGATCATTGGCAAGCTCGTCCTGCAATTGGCTGACAATGCCAAACCTTAAGCCGAACAGCAGCAGGAGTGGGGCGATTACCGCAACCAGAGATGACGTAATACAGAAAGAGATGATGCGGTCGTGCCACAGGTCTTTCAGTGCCAGGCGTCCCAGCAACAGGATACGGTTACAGGACAAAGTGGCTTCCCCTTTGGGATTGTTCCCCTGACAGGTCAGATGCACCAGAACCAGGCCGGGCAACTAAACAGGGTAAATTGAAACGTTGCACCAGTGGCCAGTCATGGCAGACAACCAATGCCATCATGCCTTCCTGAGCAACCAGGTCGATAAACAGGCGAAAAAGTTGCTGTGCATTGTGGGGATCCAGTGCCGCGGTAGGCTCATCGGCCAGCACCAATGCAGGACGATGCAGAATGGCACGAGCAAAGGCGGTGCGCTGCCTTTCACCAAATGACAATTGCGCTGGCTGTTTATGTAGCAGAGGTCCAAGTTTCAGCGCATCAACGACCCTGTTCAACATCGCTTTATCCGCTGACTTGCCAAGCAACTGGCACGGAAGCTGGATGTTGTCCTGCACGCTGAGAAAGGGAAGCAGCCCGCCATTTTGCAGCACAAAGCCCAGATGGCGCGCGCGTATCTCAGCCAGTTCGGCTTGCTGGTTGTGAGTAAGTAAGGAAGCCACATCCAGCGGCGTTTCGCCATCCAGCATAAAACGCCCAATGCTGGCCGGGCGTAACAACAAGCCGATCGCTTCCAGAAGGGTGCTTTTGCCACAGCCACTTTCGCCGGTTACCGCCATGACCTGGCCTGGCCGTAGCCTCAACTGCGGCAGGTAGACAGGATGCGCGTGATCCCCTTCACCACGCACCACACACAAGTTGTCTATGTGTAGCATCAGGGCATCATTTCCAGTGGGACCGGATAGACGCGATCGCGCGGATCGCTGCCTTTGGCCAGCTCCACCCAGCGGTCAACATCGGCATTGTATTTCTGGTAATAACGCAGCTTGGTGGAAAGCGTGCGGATGAATTTCTCCTGCGACAAGCCATCCCAGCTTTTCCAGGTCTCTTCATCAAGATTCAACACGTCACTCCGATAGGGCAGGTCTGCCAGGTATTCGCCTAACACGCCGAGATCGTTGATTTTGGCGTTATCCTGCTGCTTAAGCTGGTTCGGGTCGGCACCCATTGTGGCGGCAACGGAACGTAGACGCTCAAACATTTTATTCGGCGAAATCATGCCTTCATTAGCGGCTTGCAGGATCTGGCTCACCACATCACTTAAATCGCTCAGTTGCCCTTTGGTCAGCAGTACACGAACGTCAGTGGTGGGGATGTTTTGCTTGATGAGATCGCGATCGCTGATCCAGGCCTTAAACACCAGCGGAGCCTGAGTGTCGTTCTTTTTACCCAGCCAGGCCAGTTGCATGGCATGACCAATCAGGGCTGTATCCCCCAGCAATTTCTCTTCAGGCGTCTGCTTTTTGCCATCATCTTTAGAGTAAAGTGCGCTGCCGATGGCCGGATCGCCCATATAGGCCGCTTTGACCTGCTCGGTAATGGCACCTGCCAACGTATCAACCTGTTGCCCGAAGGTTTTCAGATCACCGGCATCAACGGATTGGTAGAGATTGGACTGCGTGCTGTCAAAGTTAGACAGGTCGCGGTACTGGCCTTCCGCCTTCGCATGGTCATTCTTGCCTGACGGGGTTTTCAGATGCAGGGTATAAATCGCAATCCCCTTGTTACCGGCTTCCAGGCGCAGCTGTTTCGCATCAAGCCCGGTAGACGAAAGTTTGTTGCTGCCATCAATGGCACCCGCGTCGGTGATCAATACGATGTAACGCGCGCCGAAAGGCGTCCAGTCGATGCTGTCGATAGCAGAAAGAACGCCGGAGTAAGCATCTTCATCAACCAAAGAGCTGGATACTTTGGCTTCTTTCAGGCCCGCGACTTTTTGCAGGAAATCATTGCCGTCCTTCACCTGGTTGGGGTCGGCAAAGATCTTCGAGGTGAACTCCAGGCCGGGTACGGCTTTGGTGTTGGAGCGGAAGGAAACCAGACCAAACTTAACCTGATCCTGCAAGTGTTCCTGTTTAATCTTGTCATAAATTTTGTTGACCGCTTCTTTGGTGCGATCGATATACGGACCCATCGAGATGGTGGAATCAATGACGAAAACGACCGAGGCATTAAAGCCTTTAAGCTGATTAACGTCATCGGCCTGTTTCGCGTTGGGGTCTGCCTTGCTGACAGAGGCGACGTTCAGTAAGCGAGTATAAAACCCACTCTCTGTCATGATCTCTTCGCCACTGAGGATCGGCAACAGGTAGAACTGCTTTTGCAGATCAACAAAGTATTCCGGCTCTTGGGCTAAAACACCGTCAGCATGGCCGTCGCGTTTGAGATGAGCGCGCAGCGGCGCAACTATTGAGACGGGGTCCGGCGCAGAGAGAATATCATCCAGGCTTTTCTTGTCTTTAAAGAACACTAACCGGTCGCGATTCGCCGGGTTGGTAAAGGCCAGGGTCAGCTGCATTTTCCAGTCAACGGTGCAGGACTGGGGTAACCAGCCAATGGTTTTGCCATAGCTATCAGGCCCCACTTTGACCCAGCTTTGGCCGTTCACATCCGCTTTTTGATAGACATAAAAGCTGCTAAATGCGGGTTGCAGTTGGCCCTTATCATCGCCAGCCGTCGTTGCCAGTTTGCAGCCTGGCGTCGTCAGAACCCTTTGAAATAAGGTTTTCTTGCCTTCCTGTAGCAGAGGTTTGTCTCCCTCTGCTGCCAACACCTGGCTGGTCAGAAGTAGGCCACATAACGGCAGGGCGAGCCGAAGAAAATGTCTGGTCATTATTTTCTCAGCTCCGCAAGGCGTTGTTTGGCTTTCTGATTTTCTGGATCGGTTTGCAGCACGGTTTCATACCAGTAAGCAGCGGTATCCGGGTCCGGGGTTTTGAAACATTCGCTTGGCTGGTGACCCTGAGGATCATATTCAGCGGCATAGGCGAGCGCGATCCTGGTATCACCACCCTGAGCACTGTGGGCGTACAGACGCTGGGCTACACCGCACTGCTTCGCCTGTTTGGCTGCCTGAATGATGGCCAGCAACTTGTCACTGTCGAGCTTCTGTTGTACGCAGTTTTGGACAAAATCGAGCTCGGTCTGACTTGTCAGGTTAGCGGGTGAACACGCGTTAGCATCTGCTTTGGCTGCCTCTGCCACCACCGGGGCTTCCGGTTGTTTCGCTGCCGCGGTTGGCGTGGCGTTGTCGCGTCCCATAAACCACCAGAGCGCACCGGCGGCAATCAACAGCACCAGCAGCACGGCGATGATGATCGGAACCAGAGACGTATTGCGTTTGGGCCGCGCGGCTGTTGGTGTGCGGATGGGTTCATCAGGCGTGGGTTCGGCCTCAGTCTCCGGAACGGTTTCAGGTGCGGTGTCCGGTGTATCCAACACGCTACTGCCACCGTAGTGGGCGGTTTGCCCACGGGCACCAGAAGAGAACAACTCATCGCGTGCCAACTGGAGTGTGGTGATCAGGGTTTTACCGGTGGCCAACTTAGCCTGAATTTGCACCTGACTGGGGCTGGTCAGCAGGGGGTCAAGGATGTCCGGGCCGATACGGAAGCCGCTGCCATTATTGAATGCATACCCGCCATTGATGGTAAACCAGTGTGGCTCCGGGCTCCAGTGGCCGTCAGGCTGCAAGTAATTCTGCTCGTTGTTGCACAACGTAAAGTTCAGATTGGCCAGCAAGGCGTCTTCGCCACGCAGGCGAATCATCAATTGTGCAAATCCCGGCTCTGAAGGTTGGCACGGTAAAATTTTAGCTAGCATGACGGGTTCTCTTGTTTCATTTGGCCGATGATCTGGCCCAGTTGCTGATTTTGTTCAAGGGAGATATCACTGGTTGCGCTGTGGCCGGCGTTGTTCAACGTGAGCGCCATTAATGCCGAGAGCCAGTCGCCCAGATAGGCCATCCCCGGTTGAGGCGCGACCGCTGCCAGTTGCGGCAATTCATCGCGGGCAAGCGTGGCCTGGCGGGCAAACACTTTCTTTTTCTCGCCAACGTAGCTGTCAGGGATTTGCGCTTCGGGCAAAGTGAGGTAGCCAAACCAGGCAATAAAGTCTCGCAGCGCCAGTTGAGCACGTTGCGTCTGGCGTGCCAGCAACTGCTCCCGACGTGTTCCCGCCTGTTCCTGACCTGCCAGCGCGCGCTTGAGCGTACCTTCCAGATCCAGACGTGTGGCTGCGGTAATCAACTCTTCACACAACAAATTGATGGTTTCACTGTTCAGCCCCAGTTGCTGCCAATACGTGGTTTGCTGCGACAGTTCTCTCAAATGCGCGACCCAGGCTTTAAAGGCCTGATGAGCGAATTCGTCATCCTGACCGATGCGTTCTGGCGTGGGTGCAATCGCGGAGGGTTGTTCCTCGACCGAATCCTGACCGAAAGGATTGCTGCCAAACGGGTTACTTCCAAAGGGATTCGCAGCAAAGGTGTTTTGCGGACGCTCAACCTCGCTGACTTGCGGCACCTGATCCTGATCGCGAATGCTCAGATAGATATTGTTCAGCTCATGAGAAGGCAGATCTAAACGACTGATCATCTCCCCCAAACTCTGCGGGCTGGCGGTTAAGCCCTGCCACAGTTCTTTGGCAATGGCTTGTTTTTTTTCTAACTGGCCGTCGCCGTCATGCTGGTACCAGCGGCCAAGGCGTTTTTCTGCGGTTTCGATGCGACATTGTTTCAGCTGCTCACGCAGGCGATCTAATTTAAACGTCAGGTGGGCGACGCCACGCAGTGCCCCGGTCAGGCGAGAAACGCCGCCATCGTTGAGCTTGAGCATCTCCTGCCATGCCTCATTGGGTGCGGCAACATGCCGTTGGACATTTTGACGGGTGACAAAGGCGCGCCCCATAGTGTCGATGATGTCCTGGTAGCGATCGGTAATCGCCACCTCTTTCAGGGTCTCCTGCCCTGGGACATTTTCAAGCTTCAGGAACGGCGTATCTATGCCTGGTTTACGTACCAGGAAACAGTTATCAAAGGGTTTGCCCGGGGACCACTCTTTCAACCACTCATACTGGGCAAAACGTTCCAGCAGAGTCATATGTATCATGCCTTCCCAGGCTTCATTGAGCTGACTCTCCGTTTTCGTCAGATTGTCCTGGATGCGTACATCGCACATGGTAATGGCCCAGAACAGGCCAGCTTTACTTTTGGCACGTTCTTCAGCCGTTTTGCCTTGCGTCTTCTCGACCCAGCGGGTGAGAACCGGACCCACATCGGAGACGTCACT
Organism: Pantoea phytobeneficialis; assembly: GCF_009728735.1. Taxonomy (NCBI): domain Bacteria; kingdom Pseudomonadati; phylum Pseudomonadota; class Gammaproteobacteria; order Enterobacterales; family Erwiniaceae; genus Pantoea; species Pantoea phytobeneficialis. The sequence goes on along the minus strand of NZ_CP024639.1, from coordinate 32,097 downwards.
TTGTTTAGACGAGCTGGCACAGACCACCAGGGCATTCATCTCCTGATTATCGGTGTAACGCTCAAACAGATAGGCGACTTTGCCGCGTAGCAACAGCTGCGATACCGGATTTTTACCCGACTGAGCCGCATCTTTCAGGGCGAGAAGTTTGAGGCGACCGCGATAACCGGGGAAGTCGAGTAAGTCGACCTGTTCCATCACGCTGTTTGGCGTGACCTCTGCCAGCGGGAAAATGAGCTCCGCGGTCAATGCCGCGAGCTCCGCTTGTGACAAGTGGGCGCTACCGGTTTGTTGGTTCTCTTGCCAGAAACGTATCTCGACCAGGCGGTCCTGGCTTGAACCGAGGCGATTCAGGCTGTCGACATTCATAATGCTGCCGTTGCTATGCTCGGTAAGCGTTTCTAATGGGGCAAACACCATTTTTGCGTGGTTAAGTTTTGCCAGCACATGGGCCAGGGAACGGTATGTTTCAGTGAGTTCCGGTTGTTCTCCCCACAGGAGAGAAAAAAGGTCTGCACGCTCATGGGGAGTAAGGGTGGGGGCGATTTTAAGCACCTGCGGCCACCAGGCGTGCTCAAACTTTTCTACTGATTTTTTGAATGAATCTTTGAGGTAATCCCACAGGGCAACAACGTCCTCCCTGCTGACACCATTGTTGGCATCAGCCTGACCGACGCGTTGCAGGAAAGGTCGCAGGCGTTCTTCAATGTGGTTTTCATCAAGCTGATAAGTCAGATTTTCATGGTTGAAGTCATTGAACCAGGTATTGGCGAGGATCTTGGCCAGGTCGATTTCACTGAACAGGCGCAAAGGAACCGGATAGCCCTGCGGGGCTTCGGGCGCGTATCGGGTAAAGCGCGTGACCAGACCGGTCGCCTCTTTCCCTCCGCCAACCGGATTGACCTCTTTGATAAAGTCCACCACCCTGGTGCCATAGCGTGCTTTCAGTTCGCCATTGCTACCTGCGGCTACTGAAGAGATAAGATAAGACTTACCGGCCTGAGAGATGCCGAAGAAGCCTACCGTCATTGGCGTGCCAGAAACCTGAGAGAGGCTGTTCGCCAGATTACGGGTACGCAGCAAACTCAGATTCAGTTGGTCGGCTTCTGTGTCCAGGCGACGAGAGCCGGTGCGGACATTGTCCACCCAGCCCAGCGCATCCTGACAGCCCTGGGCGATAGCCGCCCATCCTTGTTGAAGAGTAGTTTGTTCGTTGTTCATTATTTTTTTACGCTCCCGCTATCGAGCCAGTGCCGGCTGTCAATGAGTCCTGTATCGGGCATGGTATTGAGTTCCAGCTCGACATCTTTCTTGCCGAAAGATCGGTCGGTGTTGCTGCTGACATCAGCAATGGTCAGACGATCGCTGATCAGCCCTAATTTTTGCGCAGCCTTACCTTTATCAATCGTGAGCCTGACTTTGATATACGGAGAGCCGCTGTCGATGGATTTCGCCTTAGAGAAATTTTCACGCCCAGACTCGGTGAACCGCAGCGTATATAAGGGGGATGCAGACCAGCGCTCTGCGTCCAGCTGGCGATAACCCAGGCGCAGGTCGCCGCGCATCACGATGCTTGCGGTGGTTGCTTCACCCTCATCATTCATAAATACCGGCAGGATGATTTGTCCGTCTTCAGATTTGATATCGCGGTAGATAACGTCGGCATCGTGGATCAGGTTATCCATATCAATGGTGCCGAGATGGCGAATGGTGGAATACGGTTTCAACGCCGAGATACGGAAATGGAAGTTGGGAATACTGTGGTTCGCGCATAATTGCGACAGCATCGCACCCACCGAGGCGGTACTTTTGGGATCGTGAATATGACCGTTTTTATGGAACGGATACCAGGTGCCGGTCTGGTAACCATGCAACGCCAGAATGCGTCCTGGAGGTAACGGCAGGTTGCGACGGACAATCGCCTGAATCCCTGGCAGTTGCGACGGTCGCCCGGTCAGCAGCAGCAGGTCACACTGGTAACAGGACAACACTTCGCACAATGCGGTCAGCACTTTGTCGATGTTGAATTTGCCTGAGCACATATCGGTGTGCATTTTCGTCAGCGTGATATTGAGGGCAATATCCGCGAGTTTGAAATCCTCTATGCCTCCCGCCTTTTTCACTTCACGACGTACAAAACTATCAACCTCGTCACTGATGCTGTTCGCGGGCAGTAATTCACCGACGCGCTGATTGATCAGCAGATAGGTTTGTTCATTCTGCGGATCATATTGCTCATAGCGGGCAAGGAGGTGCAGCGCCAGTGGCACGAACACTTGCAGGGTCAGTTGCTGGCGCAGAACCGCTTCGGCGGCACTGATATTTTGTGAACCGCACAGTTGGGACAGCAACGTATCTACCGAACGTACATTTGCTTCACGCAGCGCCAGCTCGAAAGCCGGTAATACGTACGACTGAATAACGTCGAGCAGAATGTCATCCCCGGCAATTTTGAAGCTATCGCGGAATCGCTGGTGGGGGATGATATGCACGTTGGCGCCGCCGCCGGTCACGCCATTGCGATCCAGGCGGTAATCGGTGATAACCAGATCTGTTGTGCCGCCGCCGATATCAATTGATGCAATGGTGAGGGTTTCCCGATCCTGACGGTCCGGGCGGCCAAGCGTATTGAAAAAGACTTCCGGATGACCGGCGAAGTTCTGATTGATCTCGGTGTACAGGTACACCAGTTGAGCACAGGACGCTTCATCCCACTCGACGCGGATTTTTGGCAGTGGGATCTTGATGTTGCCCTTGCTGTGTTCTTCCTTCTCATCAATATAAGGATCATTCTCACCCGCATGCCAGCGCAGTGATTTCCATACCAGGCCCACGGCCTGACGCATTCTTCCATCAAGAATGCAGCGTTCCGCCATCGGCATACCCGGTGGGACCGTCAGGATGATGTGGCGAAGTTGACGCGGAAGACCGGCATGGCCTTCACGAATACGTTGCTCGGGACTGTTGATCTGGCTGATGGCTTGCGTTAACACTTCTGCCAACATAAAGGTCATCAGTGAACTGCGGGAATAGCGTGGTGTGAACACCGGGATGCGATCCATCTCATCCTCAATGGTATGCAGGGCATCGCCTTTCTCATTAATTAAATTGGCAAAAGGAGCGGCAGTGGCAAGGGGATTGGTTTCCTGCAATGAGCTGCCGTTAAAGCGCCAGCCCTGACCATAAAATTTCTCATCCCAGAGATAGCGTTTAGGGCTGGAAAGCCCGGTAGAACCCTCGCTCCCCCGGCGGCGTGACGCTAAGCGACTGGCTTCACCCCCAATGCGGGCGATGGTTGGCCACTGGAAAGCATCGTGGCGACCGCTTCGCACGGAATAAAGGTCTTTGCCAAAAAAGGCCTGGGCGAACTCCACCTTACTTTCAAACGGGTCGATATAGATATGTTCAGGTGTGCTAAGGTCGCGCAGCTTCAGCACGTAGTTGTGCATCAGGCCGGATCCTGACTGCCCGTGATCTTCAATCAAAATGCCGCAGGTGCGGGAGTTACCCACATCAAGAATCAGATCGACCGGGATCGGTTTAATGGCGTTCACTTCACGATTGGCAATCACTTTAAACTGGGGTATCGCGATAGAGGCTACCGTTTGGGTTTGCAGGCCCTCAAGCGGTTCTGCCATCAGGGACAGCAGGTTAAGGTAGTGCGCCAGCGGATACTGCTGGGCGATCTCTTCCTCTCGATCGTCAATATCCCGCCCTTTGCTGGCTTCATTAAAGACATCGACCAGCCAATCTTTGACCCACTCCTGGGTTAAGTACCAGTTGAGCGCGTAAGTGGCAGTGGCTACTGCAAAGGTCGCACCGGCATTCACATCTTCATGATTAGGGCTAAGATCCGCAGCCGATTGTTGTTTAGCCATGATGCGGGTATCAATCGCCAGCGTCATGCGGTGCGTGTGACCATCGAGGTCAGCTTCAGGCAGTTTCACAAGGCGAAAACGCGCCCAGTTCAGCGGGCCTTCCTGGTAAATATTGGGCAAACTAAAACGGAACAGGGGCAGCGGCAACCAGACGCTGTCCAGCAGTTTCAGGCTCTGCTCAACAGGAATGTCGTACTGGCTTTTCGCCTTCTCAATTTTGTCTGGCGTCGGCTGATAGAAATAGTAATCACGCGGTTCGTTGTAAATCAGACGTGTCAGTACGCCGTTGGCGAGTTTGACAAATTCGCCCGTCCCGGCAGTCTGGCGTTTGAAGGTCAAACCGAAATCCATAAACTGAATTCCGGAGTCGCCGACCAGAGTGACCTGGCGATCAAAAGAAACAATTTCAGGCAACATAATCTATTCGTCCCTGTTAAGAATGGGTTTGCAGCATACGAATGGGGAAGGTTTTATCTCCCTCATTCTTGCCGACACAATCGGTATGACCAGCCGCGGGCGCTTTGCACTCTATGGTTGGGCCAATAAAGTTTGAGTCATCGGTACACTTCATCTGCTCAGGATTTGTAATATTGAGCGCGCCTTGTTGCACATTGCCTTTAGCCGCACCGGTACAGGTGACGCCATTGGACTGACGGACGCTGACGGTGCCTTCGCCTTGTTTGAAGTTGTATTGCAACTGCAACGGACGGCCGGTGAGTTTGTCCTGGATTCCACCGTTGACTCGCCACTGCCCGTTCAGAAACTGCGCAGGTCCATCAGGTAACGTACCAGGAAGCGTCAGTGGTTGACCCTGCACGGGTTGGACGGGGGGCACGCTATTGGGCGTGACCGCAGGATTTTGCGGCTCAACGTTTTGTGGTTCTGGCATCACGGGTGGTGTAGTTGTCGCGGCGGAATCAGGTGCTGGCAGCTCACGGGAGTCCGTCAGTGCCGGTGCATCTGATGTGGAGGTATCCACAATCGGCGGCTCATCGACACCCCCTGTACCGGTTTGATTCACCTCAGCGGTGCTCGCCACTGCTCCACTGCTGGTCGCATCCGTGCTCCCCGCAACAGGAGAGCCGGAGTTGGCTGAAGGATTGACCGCCACGTTTTGGCTGTTGTCCAGGTTGCCGACCGGTTCGCTAGGGTTATTCTCAGCGGACAATTTCGGCAGTCCCGGCAGGGAAAGCGACGGAACGCAGCCACGCAGTAATCCCAGGATTAGCGCCAGAGCCAGCAGGGCGACCAGCAGCCAGAGTAACCATCGCCAGTTCCATTTCCGCCGTTGGGTGTGTGTCACCGTCTCAACGGTGTGAACAGCCGTTGGAGCCGCTTGCGCCAGTGGCTGGGTGAGGGGGGCGACGGCTTTTGGCTCGGGTACTGAGCTGGGTTGCAGCCAGTGCATCGGGTTGCTCTGCTCACCTGTTGGATGGACAAAACCCCAGAAGGTGATCACCAGTACGCCGTTAACCAGATAAAGAAAATCATCATCGGGGAAGTTAACGACGGATTTTAATAACTGAGCGAATACCCGCCGATCGCCGCCTGCACCGCTGTTCTCAGCGTTCAGCATCTGCTCACTCAACGCCTGAACCGCCATCTGGAATCCGGTGAACTGCTGACGTGCTGAGGCGCGCTCGCTTTCCGTGGCACTGCGCCAGGGAATGACATCGCCTGCAAAGCTGCTGTACCAATCTGTACGATCGCCACCTTGCTCATTTTGCGGGATGGCAAGATGGCGGGCTAAATCGCGCCCGGCATCAAGACGGTAAATAGCTTCACGGAGTTGAAAGGCCATCTTAAACACTGGATAACCCGTCTCCCCCAGCGCCTTAAAAGACGAGTTGTTTCCGGTACGTAACAGTGGTCCCTGAATCGAATTTCGCATTGTCTAAACCTTGTAGGGCTGTTAATTAACGCAAGTCAGATGACGGTGGCTAATTTTTGCTGGCGCCAGGCGTCCATTCAAAATTCCAGCCATAGTGCTTAGCCAGTGACTCCCGGTCCGGGAAGAAGCTGTTAAGCCGCTCAACTTTGAGGTCGCCATCGACGTTTTTTATTCGCGCGATTGCCGCAACTTCATTGCGTTCACCGCTATTGACCAAAGTGGTTGAGATAGGTGGCTGATTCGGCACAGAGAGCGTGATCGTGGCATCCAGTCCCTGCCAGTTATTCGCGCCGCCGTAAATGAAGCTGTAGATCAGTACCTCATCAATCTCCTGCCATTGGCTGCCGTTGATGAACAGCCATTCGCCATCTTTGCTGCCGCCATCGCGCAGATCTTTTTGCAACAGCATGAAGGGGGCTTTTTCATAGTCACCCAGGTATTTACTGAGTGCCTCAACACCGGTGTTTCTGCCATTTTTCAATTTAATGAACGCGGCAATATCCAGATCTACCGGTTGGTGATTCTGACCTTGCTGCCAGGTCAGATTGACTTTGATACGGCCGAAGTCGTTTGTTTTAGCGAGGCTGACGCTGGGATTATCCTGCGTTAACTCGGTCTTATTTGGCGAGGCATCGCCAACTGCCGCAGGTGGCGTGTGCTGTACCGGAAGGGCAGCATCGGTGCGGTGGTGATAACAGAACCACCACCATGCGAGAGCAATCAGCAGCAATAATCCCAGCAGCAACCAGGGCAGGAATCTCCACCGCCTCGCTGGTGGTGGCACCTGAGTCAAGGGAGCCGGTACCGGGATGGCCCAATTGATTAATACCGGCTCGCCACCGACGCGATAACAATCCAGATCCTGTGAATGGGTGAGCAGCGTTTGCAATGCCTGAGCCGGTTGGGTTTCCCCACGCGCGGTAAGCTGGTCAATTAAGCCAGCGACCGTGTCCTGATACTGCTGACGCTTACGCTGAGTTTCGATTTGTTCGGTGTCGCTCAGTGCTGACAGCGGAGTGGCAAGACCTTGTCGCGCTGTCCACCACTCCAGATTCCCTTCGGCGCTTCGACGTGCAGTGGCATAAAGCAGCGCGAGGGAAGGCGGAAGATAACGGTGAATAATCGCAACCGTTTCTTCATAAATGGCGAGGGTGGCATCATCAATTTGCGCTGATCTTGTTAATCGTTGCATAGCCCGGATTCATGTTTGTCGTTATTAGCAGCAGATGCTGATTGGCCAGGTGGCGAGCATTAAATGCCGCCACTCAGGTGACGCATTATTGAAGTGCGTTAGCTTGCTCAAGCTCGGCGACGCGTGCTTTGGCTGCGGCAATTTTCTTTTCAATGACCGCGACTTCATCTGCGCTGTTGGCCTGCTGAGACTGACGTTGCAACGCTTCCAGTTGCTTAATTTCTTGCTGGCGTTGCTGATTATTGGCTTTGCTCGATTTGAGCTTTTTCAGCGTTTGAGCCAGATCAGATCGCGCCGCTTTTAACCTGGATTGTTCATCTGCCAATTTCTGGCTGGAGGCTTGTTCCCTGATTTGGGTATCCGCGAGATTTTGTTGGGCAATTTTATTGTCCCGCTGACTTTGCAGCACATGGCGCTCTTGCTCGTCGACTTTTTGTCTATATCCGCCAGAAGTTGTGCAGCTCAACTTGGTGAGAAAGCTGGGATCCTGAGCATGCAAATCGCAATCCTGAGGAGATGTGGCACATCCGGCGAGTAGCAGGGAAGTGACTAATACATAAATTCTCATAAGGGCGTCCATGAATTGAGCGTGCTGAACGAAATGTGTTCAGCAATAAATCTAAACAGGGCCGATAATAATATCGGCCCGTCATTATCAACCTAATGAAATAGCCTGGCGTTGGCTGTACAAGCCATTCGCTTCAGATTCCAGCGCGGTAATCTGGCCATTGAGTTCGCTATATTCGGTGTTCAGTTGTTTCAGCTTGGCTTTATCTGCCGCTGTGCTGGTGGTTTGTCCCTGCAACGCGACCTTATAAGCAGCACTTTTTTCTTTCATATTCTTAATTTTGTCTTTCATGACGCTGATATTGGCATCAACCTGAGACAGTTCTTTTTTGGCACTGGCTTTATCAAAGCCTGCTTTGTCTTTCTGGATGCTAATTTGGGTCAGGGTCGCGCTGTTTTCACTGATCACCGCTTTCATCGCTGCGGTAGTTTTGGCGATATCTGCGGTATCTTTATTGATGTCTTTATCCATCGCTTGCAGTCGATCGGCGGTGGTGGCGTAATCTTTTTTCAGACTGTCCAGGTAATAGTTGGTCGCTACACCGGCAGCACAACCGGCAGCACCGCCCACGGCGGCACCCACCAACGCATTTTTGCCATTTCCGGCCAGAGCCCCTGCCAGGGCACCAATGCCTGCGCCCGCCAAAGCCCCCATGCCACAGCCCTGGGCTGCTGAACTGCTAAATAATTGGGATTGTTCGCCACTGGTCAGTCGTGGATCGGGTTTGGTGCTGGAGAGCAGGGAGCTTCCGGTATTAGCACAACCACCAAGCAGAAGGGAAAGAGAAACAAGCAGACAGGTAGTGCTACGTTTAAACTTATTCGACATCTTTTTTCCTTAAATGGTCGAATGGATCAGCGCTTAATGAGTGTGCTGTCCATAGACACTTTTGCTGTTAAAATTTTAAATCAGGATTTGACTGTCATCTGTTAAGGCAAATCCGTGGCGATACATCTCACAGGTACAGATAAACCTATTTTCTGGAGTGTTCGCTCTTCTCTGAAACTAGATGAGATACGTCGCATCTATTTCCGGAGAGGTTATCGGCGTGTTTGTTGAGATCTTTAGTATCAGAGAAGAAATAGTCGTGTTGTTTTTTTCACCAAAACACAAGGAGCAGTCCTAACCCAATATCCCAAAAAGAATTGCGTAGCCAGAGGTTGGAAAACCTCTATGCAGATTGGGAATATTCGTCGAAACAGATGCAAAAGCATCTTTAATTTTCATCGTTGCCGATAGGGATTTTTTTTGTATTTAACTTAAAAAGGAAAGTATTTCAAGACACGATCCATGCTTAATTTCCTTCAGAGGTCAGTGAAATCAACCTGATATGATTAGTATTCTATAGGCTGCACGAGTAGGTATGAAACAATATATTTCAATACAACTAAATTATACACTTTCCCACACCTTACACTTTCTTTACGCATTAACATGACATGTGAGGCTGGATTACGCTGTTTTCCAGATGAATATTCTAATGTCAAGGTTGCGCAGGGTTAGCAACGTGCTCAATTGGCATTAATTTTATCGCCAAAGAGGACCACTGGTCCGATGTCAGGCGTACCCGCAACAGTGTGTAAGTCTTTTATAAGCCCCGTTTTTATGTTCTCCTGTTTGTATTCATCGCAATAAGGACATCAGCATGAAAATCTACTGGTCACTCAGAAGCATCCCCGAGCTATCACAACTTTCTTCAAAAGAGTGTGGCAAACGCTGGAACGATATCTATACCTCAACCTTTCGGCATTGGGAAACATGGGTCGGGCTGCTACTCTGTGCACTGTTATCCGGCGCGGGCGCAAAATTATTGGGTTTCCCCGGAGTTATCGTCATGGGAGCGATTGGCGGCTTTGTTTATAGTCAAATTCTCATTCACGTTGCCCGCAAATATTACAGACATCGTTTGCTGGGTGAACCAGGCTGAGACTTTTAGAAAGTGGTCAACATCCGACAGGAACAACAGATAAAATCAGGGAGGTGTTATGAAGCATTATGTGATTGAATTCGTCTTTAGCGCGGTATGTTTTTCCGTGCTGTGGGGCATGGCCATGTGGTTTGCGCAGTGGAAGAAAGCAGGGCTTTCATCCCGAAAAGCGGTCTGCATATCCCTCATTTCAGGCCCGCTTTACGCATCCGGAGTTTTTCTTCTGAGGTATATCAGGCATCTTTTTTGACGTAAATGCAGTATGGCTTCATTGACCTCATCTGACAGGGAAGTAATACCGACGTGTCATACGCGTTGTGTTGGATCGATGAAGCAGTTTGCTGGTTAACATTTATTCAATTTTTTTGAGTTCTTTCAGCAAATCCCTCAGCTTTTACTCACCCGTCGACAGGTCTATTCTCTCTCACATCGAGGCACAACGCCTCACCGATTAAACAAACTTATGAGGGAATGACCATGAAATCTATCAAAACTTTCGTTGCAGTTGCGGCCCTGTCACTGATTTCTTTCGGTAGCTTTGCGCAGAGCATCACTGCTTCCGCTTCTACCCTGGATGGTGCAGAAGCGAAAATCGCTGCACAGGCCGCTCAGCAGGGTGCGCAGTACAAAATCACCGAAGCGAACACCAATAACCGTGTTCACATGACCGCAGAACTGTACAAATAACGGATGGTCGTACAGAGAAGTGCCGGAAGAGGTCGCCAAAAGGCGGCCTTTTTCGCATTTGCTGTACCATAAATTCAGTGAGTCAAGTTTGACCATCGCCAACAAAAACTGGCTCTGGATGTGAGTTGCATCTGCGTGACGGCACGTCATCTTCATCACGGGGCAGCGCTGATACAGAAGTACCTGCGATAGCGCCGGTCAATAATTAACCATCACGCTACAGCCCTGTCGGTTCACGGCGGGGCTGATTTTATCCACAGGGTTCACGGGAGGCTATGCACCCGGAATGTGGACAACCCGACAAAAAGATATAAATGAGCACCTCCCGTATGCCGGACAGTCTCGGTGATGACAGTTAGGCGATTGCAGTTATATATCCGGCCTTGTTGCGGCAGTTAGCACTGTCGCGGGCCCTAATGAATTCCGCTGGCGCACGCCTCATTACCTCTGCGAACCTGGAGTTCGATACTTTTTTCAGGTTTAGCGCGCCACGGTCCGACCTGTCTGTCATTACGTACGACTACCCGCGCAATCGCAGGAGACTTATCAATCAGGGGCTCTAGAACCGCTACACCGTGTCCGGCGGTGTTATGGTATACGGCGTATTGTGAGCCAGAACCGCCCAGATGGTTCTGGCCATTTTGTTGGCCAGCGCGACGGATGCCACGTTCACGGGCCGCCTCTTGAGCAGATCCGTTACCCACGCTCCCGGCTCATTCGCATTCTGAATCACACTGTGCGCGCCGTTGATCAGCAGCTTGCGCAGGTATTTATCACCCCGTTTGCTGATGCCCTTCAGTATAACTTTGCCACCCGTGCCGGTCTGTCGTGGAACCAGCCCTATCCAGGCGGCAAACTCCCGACCGGAACGAAACGCACCGGCGCTTCCCGTGGCGGTCAGGAAACCCACGCCGGGGATGGCGCTGATGGCTTTAACGCCAGCATCGCCTGCTGAGCCTCCGTCTTGACCGCCACCGCTTTACCCGGCTGCTGAGCGGCGCGCCAGATGGCTTCAGCGTCCGCCATATCATTTTTGTTTCGTATGTTGAATGCTTTCACATAGGCACCGGGCATCAACTTGACCTGATGCCCAAGAAGGCTCAGCTGACGGGCCCAGTGGTGCGCGCCGCCGCTGGCCTCCATGCCGACCAGGCAGGGTTCCCGGTTCTGAAAGAAGCTCAGGAAAGAGGCGCGTTTAACCGCCTTATTGACTACTTCCCCGGTTTCAGTATCCACATAGTGAAGCTTAATCACGTTTTTGGCGATGTCAGCGCCTACGACCATGCGGTTCATATCCGGTAACTCTCTGACGAACTGTTAGAGAAATTATGGATGCATAAGGTTGAAAGGATTGCGACACGGTACTTGCTAACAATGCCGTATGTCGATCCACTGGGAAAATGTCAAAACCACTACACAAAGCGCAAGCGTGGTGGTGATACTTACGCGCCCTTACATAATGATTGCAAAGAAAAGAGCCCGGAGGCTTAATCCAAGGAATAGCCATCAATATAGGCATCCTCTGCCATTTGGTTGCTTCTCTGCACCAGCTAAGTGACGCTAAGGCTGACAGCAGCATGACAATCAGGGTTCTGTTCCTCTTCGACTCTGGTTCCGGGCTGACTCGTTATGCGCGCTCAATGTCGGCGAGTTTAAAAGACTTATTGTTGATGGCATCAGTGGGGCCATACAGCCGCATTGCCGGTAGCGGACGCTTTCCGCTGGTCGGTATCCAGTTGTTCTCGAGCCCGACTGGCGCCTGTGGGCCGATGTAAATCGTCACGCTGCCGTCGGCGTTCTTCTTCATCCCGTCCAGATCGTAGGAAGAGAGCGTTGTGCGTTCGAGCGTGTTGTAGATAAAGGACATGGTGTCACGGTTGTACACCGTCAAGGCCCAGAACTGTTTCACCGGCATCTGTGCGGGTACGGTCAGTCGGTACATGACGCCAGCCTGCAGTAACTGGCCCTGACTGTCTGCCATCGCCATCAGATACTGCGTTGCAGGTGAAGGGCTGAGATCTTTCGGCATGTAGGTACACCAGAAATATTCTGCAGCACGATTAATCAGGTCAATTTTGTCATCGTAAACAAACGTGAAGCGCTGGTTTGCATCGGCCAGCAACAGCGAAGCGTAGTGTCTGTCTGGCCAGAAGAGCTTTTCGCGGGGGAAGTTGTCGAACCAGTGCTGCAGATAAAACCATGCGTCAATCGCGGCCTGGCGCATGGCTTTGCGCGTGGTTTCATCGGGGGCAAAGGGTTTACCGCGTTCAATCCCCAGTGACATCAGCATACCCATCATCACCTTGTCTTGCTCCTGTACCGGCTCAACGCTGGCTACGGCATGCATATCCTCAAAATGCCGCTCATCGTAGAACGGCAGTGTGGGATAGACATCATTGCTGGGATCGACGAAGCGCTGGGTGGGGGGATTCGCGGCGTCGCTGAGGTAATACATGCGCAGTTTTTTCGAGTAAAGATAGGCATCCTGCAGTGATTTTCCTGTCGCGGGCACTGACCGGAAGGCGAAAGCAATCCGATAGTTGGGCGAAGCAACGTGCAGATACCCCTGCGGTATCGCCTCATTATAGCTGGGAGGCGTGAGCAGATATTTCCCTCCCTGACCTTTATCCATACCCGCCGGGCCGACGTCTGCGATAGTGAACTGCCAGGCATCGACAATCTGCCCATACAGACTGCCCTCTGCGCCTGCAACGGGTACCTCCAGTACCACAGGCCCGTGTTGCAGGTCGGTAAACGCTGTGATGTAAGGCGTGGTACTGTTGGCCGTGATGGCTTCCAGCCTGGGCGTTGCCGTGTGGGAATAGGCAATGATGTCGTTATCTTTCATGCCCAGGTTATCGAAGGCGGCGCGCCGGAAGCTGTATATCGCCACGGCAGGTATGTTCCAGAGAACGGCTTCAAACGCACGCTGATATTTAATCTGATAGTCAAAATCAACGACCGAGCAGGTGGCGCCTGAGGGCGGGAAACCGCCCTGTGTTTCGCCTTTATCGCCCGCGCCATGGTGCAAGGGGACTTTTTGCAGCACTTCAGGCTGTCTGGCACTGACATGTTTCATCACGGCGAAACCTGCCGCGCTGCCCAGAACCAGCTTGTAAAAACCTCGTCTTGATATGGCCATGATGATTTCCTTGAATGGATTTAAATGTGCGACTCTTTCTGCATGGCAGATGTTTCAACCCAAATCTATATGGACAAATACATTGCTGAAGGACAGGAACCCGTTGAGAACACGGCGTTTTAGCGCGTGATTTCAGTGTAGTTGGCATGGCTGGGAGCAAGAGGAAAATTTCACAGGGTACTTTCAGTTTAACTAAGTCACAGCCCCCAAACTTGTGATATATGAAGGGGTTTCATGATCAACAATACGATTTTTCCAGAGGGAGGATTTCATCAGTACATAATATTTTTGCTCAAACGTCCACTGAAGATATCCAGAGAGCCTCTCCTGAATTAAAAGGTTGGAATTTAATGTAACGCATCATTGAAAAATCAATGGGAAACAAGACAGAACTGCCCACCAGGGATGTGGCACTTTTCTGAAAATTGGTTTTTAAGCCTGGCGCAAATCTAAGTACATGCTGGATCTTATGCTTTTAATTAAAATCAACATAACCAACTGTTATATAATTATTTTTTTGTTTTAATGGGCTGTGATCGGAACCATGATTAATCAGTAATTCTTTTGTTGTTTCTGAAAGTTTTGATAACTCACTCTCAAAATGATTAAGCCAAACTGGCAACTGTAATACTTCTTTCTACAGTTAATTCGAAATGTAAGGTTTAAGCCATTTCACCATTTATATCCTGCCGGCACACGGGATTAACCGGCGGGCCTCTTTGCTGTATTCGGTAACGAAATTCATTGCTCAAGAGGAAACAAATGAAACTTCGCCCCCTGGCCTTAAACCTTGCTTTAGGCGGTATGCTGTCGACCTTCATTACCACCCCTGTGTTCTCCGCCGATGCCCCGCCACAGTCGCCGCTTATGGCACAAATCAATAACGGAAACTGGCTCCCGCAAAATGATGCACAGTCACTGAGTGATGAGCTTTACTATCAGGATGCAATTCATGCATACATCACTACGCTGCCGCTACTGAATACCATTGGTCTGCGGGATGGCTCTGAGGCGGCATTCGGAAAAGGCTATAACATTCTTCCGATCTGGAAGCAGCGTATGGACAGCCGCGCTGTGGTGCCTACGCCTAACGGCGATGTGATCTATTCAATGAGCTATCTGGACCTGAAAGAAACAGGACCGCTTGTGGTCAAAGCACCGCATGACGTCATCGGCATGTTCACCGACTTCTTCCAGCATACCATCACCGATGTGGGCGCAGTCGGTCCCGACCGCGCGCGCGGTGGGCTCTATCTTCTGCTCCCACCGGACTATGAGGGGCCCGTGCCACAGGGCTATTTCGCCTTTAAATCTCCGACCTATAACGTCTTTCTGTTTTTCCGCACCGTTATGGCCAAAGGTGAGGGGAAACCCGATCCGGCCCCGGCGGTAAAAAATGCGGAGACGACCAGGGTGTATCCGCTCTGGGACGTGGAGAAAGATGTGAAGCCGATGCAGTTCCCGGACGCCAGTGGCAAGCGGGTTAACATGATGTATCCGGTAGACGCCTCTTACTGGACAAAGCTCAAAGCATTTGTGGATTACGAGCCGTTGACCGCCATCCCGGATGCCACCCGGAGCGCCCTGCTCAGCATTGGTATGGTCAAAGGAAAGCCCTTTAATCCGTCACCTAAACAGACCGAGCTGCTGAATAAGGCCGTGGAAATGGCCCCGAAGATGATCTTCGCCCGCCGTCAGTTGGGTCGAGAAGACCAGCGTCAGCTGTATTACAAAGACCGCCACTGGGAAAACTCGTGGGCTGGCGCGACGGCAGAATGGATGCAGTTTGGCACGCTGGATGAAAATCAGCGCGCGGCCTTCTTCCAGATTGCCTATTCCAGTGCGGCGGCCATGGTGATGCACACCACCGGTGCCGGTTCAAAATATCCTTTCACTACGCATGATAAGGAGGGGAACTTCCTTGAAGGGGGTAATACCTACAAGCTCCATCTGCCACCAAACCCGCCCGCCGCGCTGTTCTGGGCAGTCACTGCCTACAACGTAACGGACGGCACCATGCCGGAAACCGACCAACTGCTGCCCTCAACCAATGGCTATTACGATCTGCCGAAGAATCAGGACGGCTCGATTGATATCTGGTTTGGGCCGGCAAAACCTGACGGGGTGGCAGACAACGCGTTTATCAAAACCATCAAGGGACGTAACTTCCTGGTTGCGTTGCGCCTGTACGGTACCGAAGACGGCTTCTACGACCAGACCTGGGTGCCGGACGATCTGATCAAAACCAGTCATTAATGCCAGTGAGAATGTGGGCCGGGTGGCTGTCACGAGTGCCAGTCACCGCTTATTGTTTGAGAGGGACACGAATATGCGTAAAACAACGATCGCACTTGCGATAACCCTGCTGACCACCAGTCATTTCAACCTTGCACAGACCGAGCCGGTAACAATACCCCATCCGGAAAAGTTCGAACAACTCAGCCAGCCATCACCTGACGTCACCATGCCGGAATTCTATGTCAAGGCGATAGCCCAGCAGGCCTATATATGGGGTTATCCCATGGTCAATCAGTTTAATCGTCGTATGACCATTACCAAAGCCCCTTACCCTGCGCTGAATGGCGGCATGGTACCGGTGGCGCCGATGGGCCAGCTCAGTATGCTGACGGATTACATTAAACCTGAAGAGACGTTCGTGACCTGCCCCAATCAGGATGTGGCTTACGGGCTGGGCTTCTACGCGCTGGAAAACGGTCCGATTGTTATTCAGGTGCCCGATTTTGGCGACCGCTTCTGGGTCTATGCCATCTACGATGCCCGCACCGATCAGATAGGTAACGTTGGCAAACCTTACGGCACAAAAGCGGGTTTTTATCTGCTGGTCGGTCCGGACTGGAAGGGTAAAACCCCCAAAGGCATTTCCGGCGTGATCCACTCGCCCACCGAGATGGCCAATATGATACCGCGTATCCAGATGGACGATACTCCGGAAGACAGGGCTGCGATTCAGGCATCTATTCGTCAGGTGATGTCGTATCCGCTGAGCGAGTTTGACGGCAAGATGAAGTCCTTTGAGTATTCTAAAATTCCCGCCATCGGAGACAAGCCGGATCCCAGTACCGGGGAGGTCCACTGGGTCATACCTGACAAATTCTTTGATCAGCTGGAAAACGTGCTGAACAAGGTTCCGCCGCTGCCGGGAGAAGAGGCGATGTACGCACAGTTCCGCCACCTTGTCGCGGCCGGCAATAAAGATCCTCAGGTACGTAAATGGATGGACGAGGCCGCAGAGCAGACCGACAAAACCGTGATTGCCGACTTCTTTAAGTGGAAGAACAACGGGGTGCCTGCGGGCAACGGGTGGAACCGCTCGAAAAATAACGCAGATTTTGGTGTCGACTATTACAACCGCACTGGCACCTCTAAATCCAACATGTTCGATAACAAGCCGGATGAGACCCAGTATTTCTATACCGACAATGATGCAACCCATACCCAGCTTGACGGCAAAAACAGTTATACCGTTACCTTTGCCAAAGGTCAGATCCCACCGGTAAAAGGCTTCTGGTCGCTGACGCTTTATAACGATCGTCATCTGTTCAGCCCGAATGAGCTTAACCGCTACTCACTGGGCACCAAAAACAAGTCGCTGAAATATAATCCGGACGGCTCGCTGACTTTGTACGTCAGCCGTACCTCTCCAGGGGATGATAAAAAGAACAACTGGCTGCCGGCACCAGAGGGAACTTTCTCCCTGTACATTCGTGCTTACTGGGGTGAGAAAGCCATTTTAGACGGCACCTGGCAGCCGCCACGCATTGAGAAAACACAGTAAATTCGTCAGCCGGCAGTCCATGCTGCCGGCATTTTCCGCTAAATTCATGTGACACGGGGCAGATGATGACGTTTCCGAATATCCCTCTGATAATGACGTTGCTCACCGTGGCCGCCGCATCCTCAGCGGCGGAAAACAGCCCCACCGGCGCGGCTCAGGCTAACAACCCGCTGGCCAACATGACCGCCTTTAATATGCAGAATTACTATATTGGCGACGTCAGTGGTACCGATAAGGATGCAAACCAGTTCTGGCTGCGTTATGCCCAGCCGTTTTCTCTGGGAGAGAGCAACTGGTTGCTGCGCGCGTCCCTGCCGTTAAACATCTATCCGTCGCCGCCGACGGGCGGACATCAGACCGGTCTGGGCGACCTCAACCTGTTTACCGCCTGGCTCATTGATACCGGCAATCCGGCCGTCAGCTTTGGATTCGGTCCACAAATTACCGCACCCACCGCCAGCCGGAACGCGCTGGGTTCTGAAAAGTGGTCAGCTGGCCTGGTCAATGTCCTGTTTAATGCCAGCTCACCGGTATTTCAGTTCGGCTATCTTGCTTCATGGCAGCACAGCTTTGCGGGAGACAACAGCCGTAATGATGTGAATGTGAGTGCCTTCCAGCCATTCCTGTTTTATCAGCTGGGTGGGGGCACCTATCTGCGCTCTGCGCCCATCTGGAATTATAACTTCCAGAATGACAGCTATGGCGTACCGCTCGGTCTGGGTGTGGGTCAGGTGATAAAGAGCGGCAAAACGGTTTACAACTTATTCGTGGAACCTCAGGGAAGCATCGCCGATCACGGACCGGGTCAGGCCCGGTGGCAGATTTTCTTTGGGCTCAACCTGCAGTTTCTGAACTGATAACCCCCACGTACATACCCCCTTATTCAGGACTGAAGGCAAAGCCGCAGGAGAAGAGATCATGCGTGCAACGTATAGCAGCATTATTCTGGTGATAGTGATGTCACTGCCAGCACTGGCGGCGGCGGCCGCGAGTGATGAACCTGAAAAGCTCGACGACGACCCGACCAAAGTGACGACGAAACTCGGCGTCTCATGGTCAGACACCTATGATATGGACGACAGCAACGTTTCCTTCTCCGGTTCGGTTGCGTTGGATAAGGCCCGTAAACTAAATGCACGCATTAACAGCGATGTCAGCGAATGGCGCATAGGTGGGTCATGGCTTTTTCCAGTGGGGATTGTGAATTTCAATTTTGGGAAAAATGAATACACCAATGGCGCAACACAGACAAACTACTCGGTAGGAACCTTTATTCCTCTCAGCGTCTTTGGCATTGCTCCGGCTGGATTTCAGATCTTCCCCATGGCGGGTTATACCTATAACACCGGGGAAATTAGAGGCTGTAAATCAGATGGCTCCTGTGTCGCACCTCAGTTTGCGGACTCCCTTTCACCTGAGTTTGGCTATGACACGATTACCACCTCAGGAAGTAGTGGCTATCTTGGCGTCTTTACCCTCAGACCGCTCTCACCCTCATTGACGATAATCGCATTTGCGGCAGGTTCATACGGTTCCAAAAACGACGATGGTGATAACTATGAAGGCTACTTTGGCGGTGCTGGATTAGGAGTCAAACTGACCGAACATCAGTCATTCAATCTGCTGACGTTTATCATGGACAACAATACGTACCTGGACAGCCCTGATAACCGGTTCGTGCTTTCTTACAGCTATCAGTTCAACTGATGCGTCTGCCTCAGTGCTAAGGCATCTCGCCTTGAGTCAAACTAGCTTTAAAATACTCAGGGGACATTACGGATAACTACATTGTGGAAGGCATCTCATACTTTCATGTAGTGGGAGGTGCTCATACCATTACCTCTTAATCTGCAAGCTAACATAAAGGCTGAATACAGATACGATCTGCTATGAGCGAGGAGATTTGTATCCGTGCAGTTATGAACCGTAACAGGCGAGTTCTCTCAGTCTCTTGATTACGGATTCAGGATCAGCAGACGCATACTCCAGTACGCTCAACCAGATGATTTTATCTTCGTCGAATCCCTGATGGTAAAACTGATACCGAAGACCGGGAGCGCAAACGAGAAGAGTGGGATTTCGTTCTGCCAGTAAATTAATATCTGACTCGGTGTCGTCAGCGAAAACTGTCCATCCAGGGGCTGACCTGTCAAGTTCATTCTGAAGGGCTGCGATATACTTTTCGGTAAGTTTGTAGGGGAAAAAACCTCCCTGTATAGGCGAACGACCTAACATAGGACTGGGGCGATGAATCATGTAAATGGCTTTGTTTGTCATAACACTCCCTGTTTGTGTCAGTAAATCAAACACTGACAGTTCTACGCTTCTTAAATATGTTCCTGCAACCGTAAATTGAGGATATTACTGCGCGTCGCTGTCATGCTGCCTGCCGGCGGTGGCTGACAGGCAGGCTGTGGATTTCTCAGATAGTGCCGGGATGCTGGATCATCCGAAATTACTGCCGGATACGCAAGGTCTCGGTGAACAGTATAGGGAGTCTGGAATCAGCTATATTTTTTCTTTTCCTTCCTTAATATCCTGTTGATGCGCGGCAGCCATTCCCGGAAATTGCTGGTCAGCGTGCGTGACTGGCGTTCAGTAGGCACCCGGCAAAGGAATAAGCGGCTCCGTGTAAAATGACAGTCTCCCGTTGCGTAAATTTCATACTGATTGTTATGCAATTCCCATTCAATGTGCATGAATGATGTGCCGGGCCAGCGGCTTAACCTTTCTTTAAATTCAACAGGTGTCATCGCGTTATCCTCTCCGGGTCGGCTGACTTAATTTCTCTGGTCTGAAAACTCAGATTAACGTACGTAACACAATGGAAAACCGGATGCCTCTATAACAGTGGTGTAAGGATATTATTAATAAGTTGTTCTGTTTGTGATAAGCAACCGAAAGGGCTGACCCTGACCTTTGCGAACCGGAGAGAAACGGCGCTATACATATTGACGCAGCCATGTCTGAATTGATCCGCAGATACTGCAAGAGACAACCGCAAAAGTGGCGGATTCGAACTGAACCAGTCAGGGAGTTGGTATCATGAGGGGAGTTGTTGTTGCTGTAATGTTGGCCGTAGGCGTTGTCTCTGTTCCTGCCCTTGCTGCACCGCCCGCGCCTGACGCTGACGCGGCCCTGAGCTTTATTAAACACATTAAGACCGCAGAGAAAACGGGTAAACGGATTTCTGAGACTGTCGGGATTAACTGTAAAGGAAGTGGAAAAATTGAATCCGTTACCGGGTATCTTATGGTAACGGCGGTCACGTATGTTGATGAGGGTACGGTTGCGACATTTGACCAGTTAACCCCTGAAAAGCACGCCTAAGAGATCCTCGCAATCCAGCCAGGCAAAGCCGGAAGCATTTATCTTTCTTTCCCCCATCCTGCTGGTGGCGGGGACGGTGGTGCCATTCAGATTTTACGTGACGGCAATGCGGTTTACGGTGAGGTCGGGAAAAATGGCGTTAAAAATATCGGATGCAGGGTGACCGCGCCCGGCAAGGTGGGTGATTTGCAGTAACAGACATCCTCACTGACCTTCAGACTGATAAGGAAATACCGTACACCGCAATCTTCAGATTGGAAACACCACAGGGTAGGGCCGTTACGGGCTTAGGCCGGCACGGTTTCCTGATACCGGGTTCGCAGTTGATGGTATTTGCGGATAGCAATCCGGAAGCCGTCACCATCTTTAGGGCGCTGGGTCGCAAAGCCCCTTAACCGCTTTGCAACCGGATAAACCCTGGCAGGCTTCCCCTGCTGGTGGAGCAGACGTTGCGCCTACGTCGACGCGGCCTGCCTCCACCTTCCTCTGGTTCAGCAGATAATTTTTTTAAAAACTGCAGGGGATTATCAGAGGTAAGGGATTCGAAAAAGGACTTTTCTTTTAAATACTCTGAAGCCAGCAATCATTCATTGCAGATGTCTCCGCATCGGTATTGAGTGAGTCAGCAATTTGAACGGCGCATTTTAGATGCGATGTTTTTTCCCACGAGATCATTTTGCGGAGTTTGTTTTCTTTATCCGGAATATCCCGGATAGCGATTTAGATACTTTTGTTCTTTTCATACCTTGTCTGATTCATTCATGCGCGGAAGCGCCATTGATTCGTTGTCGATGTCTGGCTTCCGTCAGCAATCGGGGCTGACCGCTGAGGATATTCGATTTGGTTTCGAAGAATATGCTCGCTAAACCGGTGGACCAGCGAACCAGGAAACGACCAGGAATATCAGCAGCACCGTACAGATAAGCCCGACATATAGTAGGAAGGCGTAGAACGCTAGCGTACTGCCACCAAACAGCATGGCACCACTGACACTCCATGCGCTCTCTTTACGAATACCACCGATAAAAGCACAGAGCAGCGCAATGATTGCCATTCCAATTCCGGCATTGTCGAGAAGGGCATCGATATCAGGCGTGGATCTTCTGTCAGTAACAGGGGGTACTTCGCCTCTCAGACCGGCAATAATGCCCGTTTTAACGGCAGAAACTTTGTGA
Source organism: Pantoea phytobeneficialis (assembly GCF_009728735.1). Lineage (NCBI taxonomy): Bacteria > Pseudomonadati > Pseudomonadota > Gammaproteobacteria > Enterobacterales > Erwiniaceae > Pantoea > Pantoea phytobeneficialis. The sequence goes on along the minus strand of NZ_CP024639.1, from coordinate 10,511 downwards.
GCAACAATGTGTTCAAGTGTCTGCGTTGGTGAGGTGAAAGGGCCTACTGTAAAATGAAAAACGCTGAGCATCAGGGCCACAGCGCCTAAAATCATGCCCGCTGAACTCCACTTGCTTTGCGATAGTGTATTCATCAAACCTCCCTGTTATTGCATTATGTTGTTCAGGAAAATATCAATCTTTGCGGGTAGATAACAACATCATCCACCTGGCACCTCTAAAATGAATATCAAAAATTAATGAATTGGAAAAATGCCTCTCATTTTATGTTGCCATAAACTATAGGTGCATCTTTAGAATCATCAGAGGTTCCTGAAGAATGTTGATGCGATATAGCGCTAGCGCATTATCGACACTTCCTGAGTCATCTCTCATTAAGAGAGAGAATAACGCATATATTACCGCCTTTTCAATCCATAAATAAAACTTAATGATTTCGGGGTGGGCTCAAAATTTTAGTAGTGAAGTGAAAATGCAATCAGGGTAAGATGAATTTTCAAAATATTTACACAGGTATTTTCAATGAAAAGGATCTCGTTGGCTTTGCTGTTTTTCCCTATCGCCTCATGGGCTGCGTGTTTTGGCTCTGACGCATATCAGACCTGCAATGATAACTCTGGCAATACTTACCACGTACAGCGTTTTGGCAATACAACCAATGTTCAGGGTAGCAATATGAGTACGGGCAATAACTGGAGCCAAAGTAGTACTTCATACGGTAATCAAACGGAAACTCACGGCACTGCTGCTAATGGCAACACCTGGAATAGTACGACAACCAGTTACGGCAATGGTAACTATTCGGTTCATGGCAGGGATACAAACGGAAATTACTTTTCAAAGAACTGCAATCGATTTGGCTGCAATTAACCTCTCTCTGAATATTAAAAAATAACTCTATAACAATTTATCACTCAAGGAACTGAAGATGAAAAAGCTTTTAAGCTCTGCTGTCATTGTTTTTATGGCTGTTGGGCTCTCGGGGTGTGCAATAAGTCTGCCATTCAATAATCGTCTCGCATATTCATCAATCACCGATATGAAATCGGTACAGATTCAGGGAGAGAAACCCAGACTTTCTATCACATGGAACCCAGCTGACTTCCCGCAACGAATTGATATTCAGGGTTCAGATGGCTTTGTTGGTGGTGGTTCTCGTACTCGAGTACCAACGGGTGTTGCTCTGTCATCACGCATTGAAGAGGCAATTTCTACCTATGCCGACCTGGTTCCAAATGGTAAGGACCTGACGATTACCATACTTGAGGCTCATTCTGGATTTGAGTACTCGGCAGGTATGTTCAATATCACTCCGGCCATAGATGTTGGTAAAGTTACGTTGAATGCATCATTTAACCTGAATGGTAAGACCTGGACCCAGCAATTCTCTTCGTATAAGAAAGATCCCACTATTGGTGGGACCTCTGCAACAGGCATCCTTGAGAGTGCATGGGATGATGTGGCAGTACAAGTTGCTAAAAGCGTAGCCTCGCACATTAACAATTAATCAGCACGCCCTGAACCAAAAAAGTCAAAAAGAACCAGTTATGTATGGTTCAGGGCATATTATTATCTGTTATGTTTGTTATCATCCTGCGGGACTGAAGATGATGGCCATGACCGGCAAAGCTATCTGGATATTACAGAATGAGTGATTTTAAAGCGTTATCTGGCTATGTATTAAAAGGGTTTTGGTGTGTGCTCGTTTTCACAGCAACACTGATAATTTGTGGTGGTGTACCGAATTTACTTTTTTACTTTGGGTTATTGGGATGTGCATTTCTGGCTGCATGGGCTTTCCTGTTTCACATGCTGGCATGCGCAATATGGGATCATGTTAAGAAAAAAGAGTGTTGATTTCCTCTCTAATGGAACTTTAGCCTGAATGTTTTCTTGATCGTCTGAATAGAAATACGAGGCTTGCTAAGGACATTTCCTGGCAGGCCTTTGAATCGTTTCTTTCTCTCTCGACTGCGCTGTTTTGAATAATAAACCTCTATATTTAGCTGCTAATGCGATCTCACCCTGCGGAATCTTATGGCGTTTGGCCAGGTTATTAATTCCAGTAAATTTCAATAAACATATGGGTATACATTTCCTGCATAGGTCAGGTGGCTCGGTCAATTTAGAATTTGTGTGAGTAATTTATTTGTCTGATTATAATCAATGGTTACCACTAAGTGTTATCAGATGATCCCCATAGACATATTTTTTTATTGAACTATCCCTTTAATTCCTCATTTTTTAAGAACATGGCGTTTTCGCACTTATACAATGACATCATGATTTAGGAACAGGACGTTTACTCATGCAATCTCTCGTTGAAATATATGACTTACAACAGCACGCAAAACGTAATTTAAGTCAAAGGAACTACCAAAACCTTGAGTTGCTGTTTGCACAGCTGAAGGGGCAAGATTTACATAAGGTTCTGCAGATTCAGTTCCTTTTTAACCCTCAGGTTGAAGATGCAAATGAGATTCTGAAACAACTTCATGCCTGGCAGCAGGAAATGCCGCAGAGTTATTATCCTTATGACTTCATTGCAGGTTTCTGGTACATGACCGCCGCCAATGAGCGTGGCATAAAAACCATAGATCGCGTTACTCCCGCGCAACGCATGCGATTGAGTATTGCCAACGACCAGTTCTTTTACTGGGCGCTTAAGGCACTCGAATTCAATCCTGAAAGTGTCGCGGCCTTTAATAAGTTATTAGAAGCGTCAGGTCGATTTGGTATGCCTGAATGGTTGGAGTTTTCCGTCAATCAGCCGATTAACTTCTCCTGCACCGATTACAATCCAGAAGCCAGGGATTATATATCTTCATTTGCCGGATATCGACTTCCAGAAGGGACGATCAACATAACCCTACCGGCCCCGACTGAAGAAGAAATGAGTTTCATTCCACTCTATTGGTTGAGGTCCATCCTGACAACCGTACCAGACCATATTGAGTCGAGAAAAACGGTCATCAGGTTTCTGTCGTCAAGATGGTATGGTGATGAAAAATATGAGAAAGTTAATCAATTTCTGGCAAGTGATTACTGCTCAGGTTTATCTGCGTTGCAGATGAAAACATTACAACGGGAGAAAGAATACGATCGACTAACAGCTTATAATACCCTGCCATCGATCAACTTACGAAAAGCATTGGAAAAGAGTGAGAAACAATTTGTCGAGTTCGTTAATGATCACCTCAGTGCTGAAGAAGACTCTCTGACCCGATTTGAATATATTGATTTTTGTTACCATGTTCTGACAACTATGCCTGCCGACCGCCAGGCCTCAAACGAGGCGATGGTGCGGAGTATTTATCAATCATTACATGATATTGTCAGACTCTCCTCACCCTGGATCATCTTTTACCGGGCAACTGAGGTCTTCAATTTACTCTTCTCCATGATGAAGATTTATGAGTTTGAAGATGAGTTGCAAGTCTTTGACGACCTCTCCAGGCAAACACGATATCGTAACCTGACATCTCAGGTTGAAGTTTTATATAATGCGCTAGCTGCGAACTTTCCGTTATCTGGTATTTTTCCTGAAGGTCAGACCGAAGGTAGTTCGATACGGGCTTCAGAGTGATGCCAGGAATTGAGAACGTCCTTGCAACGGATCGAAGACCTGGTGTGTGTGCGTTTGGTGGAAGTATGGCGCCTGGTGACACACTTGATGATGATACGGATATCTGTGAGTGCCCGCGTTGTGCCGGCGGTGCGTCTTATCGGTCCTGGGAGCGAGCAGAGGGCTCGATCAACACGTATTACAGAATCCATTGCGAGTGCGGTTATTACGAGGACAGTGGGGAAATCTGATCCGGTTACCAGGCAGGGGTAGCCCTGCCTGATTGCTGCCCTGGTGGCCCGTTGCCATCGCCACTGGCATGGTCGGGGCTGTGGCAGCCGTAACTACGCTGATTATTAAAGCCCTGGGCGCATAATCAATAACTTCTTCCGGTAGCATAACTCTCTGATATATTTCCTTATGGCCCGGACTGCTTCCCGGTGTTGCCGTCGGCGGTGCCCCTTCGTCTGGCGGTGGAATAGTGGCCGCCAGACTCTGCCAAATCGTAAAAGCGTTTTGGTCCTGTCGGCTGGGATCTGATGGCAACGTCCAGGTCAACTTCCGTATTTACCCCTCAAGGCCATTACGAAAGCCCCTCATTGCTTAATGCAGACTGGCATCGTTCTCTCCCTCACTACAAGGGTCGCAGCAAGCTGCTTTCGGCCAGATTTTTTCAAAGAGCCTAAAAAATCAGTCCTCTTCCCTTGCAGCCGGTCGTTCCGCTGCCCGGGCGTCTGCGCAATGAGGGGCGTTTCGCAACCGGTCCAGACCGGAAGAGGAACGCCGGAATAAGCCGCAAGGCAAAATCCTGGAGGAATAAGGACGTGAAGACATTTACCGTGAATGCACCCTATGGTGTGACCATTATTACCCTGAGTAATGGGTATGAAGCTGTTTTTTTACATGGTCAGCGACTGGTGTGGGCTGAATTCACCCGGAGTGATGACATATTAACTGATCTCGGTAAACGGCTGGCTGAGGTGCTGGGCCTGCCGTTGCAGGTATTCTCATACAACGTCCCTGAGAACGTTGAATGGCAATGGAGTGATTTTATCGAACCACTCGGATGGGGCAAAACAGTCACTTTACCGGACTGGAGTGTCCTGACCTGTCTGGAGTGCAGTACTGCTCATATCACCAGAGAAGACAATGACATTCTCTGCTATCTCAGCGAGGTATATGGAGACAATGAATGGATTCTGGCGACCGGGTTTGGGTATTTAATCAGGCTGGATGCCGTATCGTTCCCTATTCTGCGGTTGAAAAGCGAAGGGCTCTCCCGGCAGGCACGAAAACTGATTCATACCTGCCATAAAAAGGGCAGGGTCAGTATGATCTATTTTTCATCCCTGGGTGACGAGCTGGAGTTTTTCGAAACCTTCACATGGTAAGCGTTGTTAATTCCCCGGCCCACCGATGGTGGGCCTTTTGCTGCCCGATCTTCATATCAGCGCTATATCAGGATTAACAACAGCAGCCATTGATGCGGTTAGTATCAAGGTAAGCTCTTGCGGAAGAAACTTAAAACAAATAACGCTACCAATACAGATATAACCAGCTTGATTATAAGAACCGTAAAGTCGAAATTATTCATTCCTTCTTCGCCATCTCCCTGAATAATATTCAGGTGATCAACCAGAGAGCCAATTACGCTATCTGGTATCAGTAAAACACCTGCAATCAGAATCGCGAAAAAAATAATTATCTTCATCTTACATCACACTTTGAAAAATCCGGGACACCACGAACATCAATCCGACCATAAGCCATCAACCCATTTCCACCCGGGACGCGTACTTTAGGCCTGCTCAGCAGTGTACGCCTCAGAACCTGAAATTCATTTGCCCGGTACAGGGTTATGCATCCCCATGACACACCAGAACCATCAGTATTAAGATGATGCAGTCTGAAACTTCCGCGACGCGCCCCATTAACGAAGACGTGGTCACTCATTGTGTGGCTGTTGTACAGCGCAAACCACTCTGAATGGTGATTTCTGTATAAATGGGCCATATCAATGGCTTCTGCCCTTAACTGGTTGAAGAGGCTTCCCTGAGGCCGGTCTACTATCCAGTATGTCCCGGGCGGGATGGCGGCTTTTTCATGATCAGAGCAGTCTGGATTATTTATGTATTTTTCAATACCGGACAGAACATCAAAATACCCTACGCCATAACACATCAACTTCAGTGTCCTCCCATCCGGGGATAACCTCCCATAGTCCATCATGCAGATCTGCATCAGTGAAACTCCTGTAATTGTCATGAGGTCGTAATCGACAGCATTCATTGCTGCTTAACGATGACAGATTTTCCGGCTTGTTCAACGCAAACAATATCTTACACAACAGACAATCTTATGGCCGTCAATTATCCGGTTTTCCTCTTTCGGGCGTACTTTCTCAGAACATTCCGAACGGTCTGATGCTGCCACGAAAGAGCTCCGCTCCTGGTATAAAAGTACAGGGCAACATGATCTGTTTGTCTGTCCGACTCTCACCGCAATCTTACCACCAGGCTTGCAGCAGGCTGACGCCTGCGCCGCCCCATTAGGGAAACGGGCGTTGCCCGTTTTAACTTCCCGTTCTCTCCTTTAGTTTCCGGAAGTCATCACGGACTGCCTCTGCCGTGAAAGACGCTAACCCGGTCCGGGATACTCACAAGGGTAAAGGCTGCGCCTGCTGTCTTCACCCGTTCGCACTCCCTCCCTGTGGTCGTTCGCTTGCGCTGCGGCTTTGTCAGCACCCTTGTGTTCATCCCTGATGGACCGGGTCTGGTCATTTTCACGGCAGCGGCCTTCCGCGATGGCAACACACCATCAAAAGGACAACGCCAGAAGAAAGTCATTTAAAAACCACTCAGGAGAGTCAATATGGCCCGTTTAGCCTCTGTTTTTCGTTCTGCCACCGGAATCCGTCAGGAACGCGCGCTGACCAATGATGAGTTGATGCGCTACGTACCGAGTATTTTCTCGGAAGATAAACATCAGTCGCGCAGTGAGCGTTACACCTGTATTCCCACCATCACCCTGCTGAATAACTTACGCCATGAAGGCTTTCAGCCATTCTTTGCCTGTCAGACGCGCGTGCGTAATGCGGATAAGCGTGAGCATACAAAACATATGTTGCGCCTGCGCCGTGAAGGCCAGATCACGGGCAGCGAAGTTCCGGAAATTATCCTCCTTAACAGCCACGACGGGAGCAGCAGCTATCAGATGATCCCCGGCATGTTTCGGTTCGTCTGCATGAATGGCATGGTGTGCGGCAAGACATTCGGGGAGGTTCGTGTGCCACACAAAGGTGATGTCGTCAGCAGGGTTATCGAGGGCGCTTATGAAGTGCTGGGTATTTTTGACGGCATCCGCGATTCCAGTGAGCAGATGAAAAACATCGCACTGAACCCGGAGGAACAGCGGATTTTCGCTGAGACGGCCCTTAACTGGAAATATGACGACAGGGGGGAGAGAAAACATATCCCGCTGAATCCGGATGATGTGCTGTCGATTCGTCGTGAAGAGGATCGGCCAAATGATCTCTGGACGACTTACCAGCGTGTGCAGGAAAACCTGACGAAGGGCGGATTATGGGGAAGAACGGCGAAAGGAAAATCGCAGCGCACGCGACCGGTGACGGGGATTGATGGTGATATAAAACTGAATCGGGCGCTGTGGGAGATGGCTGAGAAAATGAAAGATATCAAATCCTGATCCCTGCCGGGCGGGGGGCACATCACCGCCCGACACTGACCACGATTAGGCCTGCTGTGATGTCTGACTTGATCCTGGTTTGTTGTTTCTGCGGGTAGCCGTTGCGCGTTCACACTGGTCTGTATTCCGGCATGGTCCAGACCGGGCCACCTGGATTGTAACGGTCAACATCGGGCGGCTGGCAGAAGAATTAAGCCCGAAAGATGCAGACAGGAACGTGGTTCCTGAAACACGGGTTGAGCCATCACGTCTGTCCCGGTTAATTCCGGAACTCGCCTGGTTTGGCCTTATCGAAATGCCGGAGCTTGAATGGGATCCGATCGAGAAATACTGGATGCCCCGTCATATCAGACTCACGGACCGCTTCTGGCAACTGTGCGGCGTGAATATGGATAAGCTGCTTGCGCAACGCAATGCCCGGATCGAGACAGAAGGGGAGTGCAAAGCTGAGGCTGGCACATCAATGTCTGTACGTGAAGTGCGTCATCAATGGTATGAACGCGCGCGGATTAACACGCTTCGTCATCGACATATCCGATCCGTACGCGGCAAGCGCAGAAAACGGTTGGCGCCCTTGCGTATTGATGAGCGTCGACAGGCGATATCGTCATGGCTGATCAGGACGCTGCCAAACCATTAGTTGTTCAATATGGACAGTGACAGTTTTAACCGGCTGGTCTGGCAGAACCTCAATCTTCTTGGACTCGGATGTGAACGCACACCTGAACCCACCCACTGATTTTTAAACATGACTTTACCACCTCCGCTGGCGATAAAATCGTAGTTATCTGGTCAGGCCGATGGCTTTTAAAACGTTCGAAGGACGAATTTCGATACACACGCCGGGTGCTGAATGCATCAACATCGGGTTATACACATTTATCTGCAAACGACGAAATCACGATAGCGGCATTCGTTGATGTTGCTACTGGCAATACATTCCTGACTTTCAGTCAGATGAAAGAATCTAAAAAGAATTAGAAGATGTTCAGCAGCATTACGGAGGAGAGGGGGTTATCAAGTTCACGGTAATACTATATTTTTGTGGTATTCATGTGTACCTGGTAGATGTCTTCCGCTTATGTTTACATGAATATTATGCTTGTGTGGTATTCGCGAGGACTTATTGATGGACAAAATGAGAGCCGTTGAGCGCTTAAACGCATTCGATAAGAAAGGGCGTTATGTCTTCACCACTCGCGATTTGGCCAAAATTTTCCATGAAGACAGTCCCAAGGCATTGAATGCCGGTTTAAATCGCCTGGTGAAAGGGGGGGCCTGTCGCGTGCTGAGTTCATTGCTACTGGAACTTGAAGGGGAGGGTAAAGGGAATACATTTCAGATGTAAGAAATTGGCTCTCTGCATGATGTGATTTGGGCGGGATAACAGAAGGCCAAATACAGATGATAAGAGAAGACAGGGGAGGAACTCGTATAATAAATTCCAGTAACAGTATACTCTTACTTTGAGGTTAGTTACAACAAACATAAACACCATAACATATGACAGGAACACTTCTGCAACCACTATGCCCCTCTCCACCAAAAATCGTGCAAACCTCTGACATGAGAGCGCATGAACCTCCTGAGAAGCGGCACGCCCGGGCCGTAGGCCCGTTATGTTATTGCATTGAAAATGTATGATGTAACTATAATCTGAAGCTGGCTGCGCGTCTTGTAGCTGTACGACCTGAGTAACACGCCCGTATGCGGCCCTGTCGGCCCGCTTACGCGGAGATACGTCCCTGCGGCGGCATTCTGCCTTGCCGGGCCAACTCCGTCGGCGCACAATAATTACTGTGCGCTTTTAGTCCGTATGGCTTAGCAGTCTGCTGTCCCGAAAATATGGCCTTTGTGCCTCAAATGCTGTAACCCACACTCAAAAACGCCAGGAACAGGACTGCATATCTCAGCCTTTCAGGTCAGCGTATACAAATGGGCCAGGAATAAGGGCTAAGGCAGGATATAAAAACCACAGACACTTTTAATGTCATTAACAATGATGAATTGCATAAATAAATAAAAGGATAGTGTTATGAAAAAATTGATTATCACAGCACTTATGCTTGCAGCAGCAGGTGCTGCTCACGCCAGGGGCTATAGCTATCATATACCGTCCACTGGCTCATACCATTCGTCTGCCTCGGGTCACTATGGAACAGGAAGCAGCGCCTGGCACGATCACGTCAGTAGCTATACACGCAGCAACGGAAATCATGTGTCTTCATACATGCGGACACATAAAGACAATACTCAATATGATAACTTCAGTGCTAAAGGAAATTACAATCCCTATACGGGTAAACGGGGCACGAAAACACCGCGCTATTGAATCACAGCAGAAAAAGGAATATCTGAAGAATAAATTAAGACGATGATGAAGTTTTGCGTTTTAGAGATGAATGGATGTGGGCACTTAGCCCACATCACATCGAAAGACTATTTAGATGAGGAAATCATCCAGAGATTTACCGCTATCGATTGCCGCTTTGATCACCGCCGGAGTGCGGCCCTGACCGGTCCAGTGTTTTTCCTGGCCGTCTTCGTCAGTATATTTATATTTAGCCGGACGGGGGGCACGTTTTGCACGCGGTTTACCTGCTCCCTGCAAAGCACCCAGCAATTCAGTGGGATCAATACCATCTTCCAGAAGCAGCTCGCGATATTTAGCGAGTTTTTCTGCTTTCTCACGCTCGGCGGCTTCTTCTGCATGACTTTCTTCACGACGTTCAGCTACCACAACACTGAACTTCTCAAGCATTTCCTCAAGATCAGCTAATGCCAGTTCGCGAGCCTGTGCGCGCAGTGTGCGGATGTTATTTAAAGCCTTAAGTGACTCACTCATGTAAATCTCCAGGATCTGGGTCGTTAAATTCAGAAAAGAATTAGCTTTATGTTTTAGAATTAAGCCTGTCATTAAGTATATTGATAATGAACAATTCAGATGGATTTGACCCTATATATCCAGACGCCTTTTCTCTCTTACGGTTGTGATAACTTTCTGCGTATATATTCCCGCGGCGAGCGATATCCCAGCGCGCTGTGCGGGTGATGTTCGTTGTAATGACTGAACGCCTCCGCCAGGTTCATCACCGCTACCTGGCTGTCCGGTTTTGGCATCACACTGATGTAATCCCGCTTTATCGTTTTCACGAAGCTTTCTGCTATGCCATTGCTTTCCGGGCTACGAACTGCGGTCGTACATGGCTCAAGCCCCAGCATCCGGGCGAACGCCCGCGTT